>CAYYHT010000027.1:19724-23384 GCA_964471355.1 uncultured Enterobacteriaceae bacterium | reverse complement strand
AAGGTGGAAGCTGAGGACGGCGCGTTCTTTGTGGTCTACACCAACCCGGGCGACCAGGCCGTCGAGGTCGATGCGCAAGCGGACACCTTGTACAGCAATGGCCTGAGGATCGGACGCATGGGACCCCGAACCGAGATGGTCGGTACGGTCGACCTTGCAGCCGTTGTGCCGGCAGGAGGGACAGCGCGGCACAAGCTGAAGCTTCCCAAGGTGCTGCGCAAGCAGCTCGACGACGAAGAGGGAGGCATCTGGGCGTTCTCGACCATCGAGCTTCAGCTGCCGACCGAGGCCATGCCGCGCATTGTCGTGCCCATGGGCGAGATGCCGGGCGTGGCGTCGGTGTCCGTAGGCAACGTCATCAACATGGACATGAACCTCAACACGGCAAATGTCGTGTTGCCGACCGCGGTGATCAACACACAAGCGCAGCTCGATAGCGTCGCAATGGCCGAGGCCACCACCGAATGAACCGCTCGTGGCTGTGGGTTGCGCTCGCCGGTCTGTCGCTCCACCTCGGCGGCATGGCGGCGTGCTCTGCCCTGGCCCCCCAGCCCGAGCCATCGGTGTTGATGCCTGCCAATGGCGGCGCCATCACCGATGTGGCCATTCAGTTCCACGACGAGGGTGCGGAGCTGTTTCTGCCTGTGTTCGGGGAGCTGCTTCAGTCGCTGTCCCCCGAGACCACCGTGCATGTGGTGGTCGCCGACAGCCATGACCGGCGCGTCTTTGCGGTCGCGGCGGCCGACTGGTTCCCCAACGGTGGCGGTCCGACGCTTGTCTACAGCGAGACCGGACGTCCGATCACCTCGTGGATGCGGGACCGATTGGCGGTGCTGAGCGACGGGGACCAGACCACCCTGTTGGCGCCTGCTGCCCCGATGCGCGGACCCGAGGCGCGCGTCTATGACTGGCTGGTGCCGTGGAGCCTCGCTCACGATCACGGAATGGACGCGGCCGTAGCCCGACCCACCTTCTTGTTCGATGGCGGTGATCTCATCGCCGACGAGACCTTTGCTTATGTCGCCGACCCGCTGTTTGGGCGCAATCCCGACGCTTCCCGCGGAGAGCTCATCGTCGACCTCGAGCACGAGCTGGGCCTGCCGGTCTTGGCGCTGCGCGACACCCCGGACCACCACATCGGAATGTTCGTCACGCCGCTTGGCCACGGCCGTGTGCTCGTCGCCGACCCCGACCTGGGCCTGTCCCTGCTGTCCACAACCCCGGAGCCAGGCGGCATCGGCATGCCAGTGATGAGCGACCCCGAGCAGCTGCAGCGCTTCCGCAACGTCGCCGACCAGCTTGAAGAAGCGGGACTCGAGGTCATCAGCATGCCCATCGTGCCCAGCACCGAGCCTTGGGTGTGGATGAGCTACAACAACGCCATGCTCGAGACCCGCGACGGCCAGCTGCACGTCTACATGCCGACCTACGGCGTGCCCGCCCTCGATGACGCCGCGACCGAGGTCTGGGTTGGCCAAGGTGCGGTGGTGCACCCGATTGACGTCTCGGACCTGTTTCGCTTGGGGGGCAGCGTGCGCTGCCTGACCGCGCCCATCTTGCGGAACTAGCTGCTCGGGAGCCCGCGCAGTGCGTAGCCGATGCGCCTGCCCAGCTGGGCTGCGGGGTAGATGCGGTCGCGCATCCACGGGATGCTGTACGGACAGTCCATGCCGCCGGCTTCGACGATCTCGATGCCCTGGGGCAGTCGGCCGACGCGGAACTGCAGGCGCTCGAGGTCTTCGCCGACAAGCGGGCTGTCCAGGGTGATGATCGCCATGTCCAGCCACGGGTGCGTGTCGGGGTCCCAGCGGTTCTTCGGGCTGTTGTGCATGCCCGGGTCTGACGGGTCTTTGTCGTGGATCTGAACCTGGACTCGGTACTCGATGGGGCCACTGTGCAGGCGCTCGCTCCACTCGGCGTTCAGGTAGTCCCGGGGCCGCTCCTCGCCATCCAGACGCTTCCCCTGCCATGGCGCTGCGAGGTCCTCTCCCTGGGGAATCCCGGTCTCGTCTGTCAGATCGGCCGCCACCAGACGGAACTTCACCAGTCGCACGGCCCCGTCATCGGCCTTGAACCACATCGGATTCTGGCTGTAGTAGCGCAGCTTGCTGAACGACTCCGGTGCCCGTCGAAACGCTCCACGAGCGTTCTCGAGTGCCAGCGGGTCCGACTGCAAGAAGTTCTTGAAGCCCTCGGGACTCGCTTGCCGCAGCAGGCTCAGGAAGGTCCACGCGTCCCAGAAGTGGTTGCACTCGCCGGTGTTGAGGATGAGGTCGAGGGGGCTGTCCTCGCCCTGTCCCGCGAATCGCAGGCCGACGCCGAACAGGTCCTTGCCCGCATGGTCGCGCGTGATGCCCGGAGAGTGGCGAAGCTGCACTTGGAACGTGCGACCTGCTGTCAACCACGGGTGTGGCGGAAAGGCCGGGTCATCGACGATGCGGCCCTGCCCTTGGGCGCCGACTCCTTTGGCGTGCAGACCGCGGGCAGCACCGACTGCAGAGCCGAAGCCGAACAGCGCTGACAGGCCCAGAGTGACGAAGCGAAGGGTGAGTTTGCTGATCATAGGAGCCCCGGTAATCGCCCGTCATCGATTGGCCGAGCCCCTGCCCATACCCTTCAGTCACCATGATCGACTTCCTGCTCGAAAACGTCGCCTCGTACCCCATCCTCTTCCTGCTGTGCGCACTATCCGGGATCATTCCGATTCCCGAGGATGTGCCCGTGCTGCTGGCTGGTATTGCCACCGCCACCGGCGAGGCCTCGATGCCCATGGTGTTGATTGTGGCCATGGCGGGCGTGTTGGTGCGGGACCTGTTGTTCTATGCAATCGGCCGGAAGCTAGGCGACACGCTGCTCGAGAAGGCCTGGTTCACCAAGTTGATCGGCGCTGGGCGCTTGGAGAAGGCCCAGGAAATGGTCGTGCAGCGGGGACCGATGGCGGTGCTGATCGGCCGGTTCTTGATTGGCTTTCGCACCCCGGTGTTCCTGGCTGCAGGTGCCATGGGTGTGCGTGCGCGGGACTTCATTATGTGGGATCTGCTGGGTCTGGCGGTGATGGTCCCTGGCATGTTCGCGCTGGGCTACGTGTTCGGCGAGCCCTCGCTGGCGATGCTGCAGTGGGTGCTGAGCCACGCATGGATGCTGCTGGCTGGCCCGGTCGCACTGGCCATCTGCGGCATGGCTGCCAAGGGTGCTGATCGTCCCATCGCGGCCTAGTCCACCGGTTCCTCGTCCAGCAGCGCGCGCCACTTGTTCGCCTTTCTGCGCATCTGCCCGATGGCGATCCACTGCTCCAGCGCGATCAGCAGCGGCACGCCGCCTGTTGCAGCGAGAATGCCCGCTGCGGCACCGAAGCCGATGGGCATGCTGACGATGGCCAGAACCGCAAAGCCCGTCGCCGTGCCGAGTGCTCTGCCCGCACCCCGCTTGCGCTCGTCGATCTTGGCCTCGATTCTGAAAGTCTTCCAGTTCGCGACGAAGGTCGATGGGATCACGGGGCCACCATTCCCCCAAAAATTCAAAATCCGCCCCTTTGTTTGCGTCGCTGTCGGCTGCTAGGTTTCCTACACTTTGATCGTGCCCTCGCACCCATGCCAGGCACACAGAAAAGTACTTCCGGACAGTCGTCCATAAAAAGCGTCCCAGTTTCAAAAGGTCCAC
>CAYYHT010000027.1:0-19714 GCA_964471355.1 uncultured Enterobacteriaceae bacterium | reverse complement strand
CCACGTGGGCAGGGGCAGCTGTTCGGGGGGCGGTTCAGCCAGCGCGGGCGTGCAGGCCAGCAGCGCAATCCACAGTGCCATCCATCTCAAAAGTGCACCTCGCTCATCAGCATGGCATCCGAACCCGAGTGCCACCACACTCGGCCCAGGGTGATCGTCGTCGGCGCCACGGCCCGGCTGACCCAGCGCAGGCCGAACGAATAGCTGCGGCCAACCCGCCAAGTCACCGATGTACGAAGCTCGGCACCGGGACCTGTGTCGCGGGTGCGCCAGCCGGTGTTGGGCCCACTCACGATGTTCCAGGTCGGTCCGGCGCCGACCCGAACCTCTCCGCGCTCTCCGCGCCAGACCAGGCTGGCGGCGATGCCAGAGGTGTCCCGGTCCATGTACTGACCCCAGCCAGTCTCGGTATCGCCGGAGTACAGGGCAGTGAGCTGCAGCCACGGTCGGGCCTTGAAGCTGACGGTGAACTCCCGCCGCCAGATGACGTCTTGGTACGGAGTCTGGTGAGGGTGTCGACCCCCGATGCCGCCCGCAATGCCCACCGACCAACGGGTCGGCCCGAAGTCGGTGGCCAGGTGCTTGGGGCCATGTCTGAACACGGGTACCAGGGCCGCGATGGCCGCAGCACCGCTCATGTAGGTGAACGGCACGGTCAGACGGGTATCCCCAGGCCATCGCTCGCCCGCGACGAGCGCTGGGGCTGCGATCATGGTGCCTGTGTACGTCACGATGGCCGCCCTGGCCGTCACCATCGACGCGGGTGTGGTGGTGGGAAGCGGCTCGGCAGGCGGCTCCTCGGCCAGCGCGAGCAGACCGAGCAGCGCGATCATTTGAGGTCGGGCTGGGGCAGCTTCTCGAGCACGGTCATGCCGGCTGGAACAGAGAACCGAGCCGGGTCGACGGTCGCATTCAGGTCGACCCGCGTGGCCACATCGACCAGCTCGATGCCCATGAACGCGCTCTGTGAGTGCAGGGTCAGCCCGGTCTCGTGCAGGCAGATGGTGGCGGTCAACGACTCGACAGTCCAGGGAACGCACTGCAGCTTGGCGACCTTCATGGGCTTGCCCTCGACGCCGCCCATGCCCACCAGCAGATCGCGGCCGACGTGGACCATGCTCTTGCTGGGGATGCTCTGTGCCTTGGCCAGCAGCTCGGGTTCGCGGTCGCGCACGCCCTTGCGGTCCATCAGGTCGACGGTGGTCAGCACCTCGCCGTCCAACAGCTCCCAGGTGTGTTGCTCGACGGGGTTGCCCATGGCGATCGAGCTCTTGTTCACCAGCTTGGCTTCGCGCCAGCCCCAGTGGTCGAACCAGATTGTCGTGGTTCCGCTTCCAGCGCCTTTGTGGGCGATGGACACCATGCCGCTCTCGACGCCGTAGCGCTTGTAGCCCTCGGTGACGAAGCGATCGGCATCCCAGATCTCATCGGCCCCCGCCGACATCGCAATCAGGCCAAGGAGCCACATCTACAGGCCCACCCGGACGGCGTTGCTGAGAATCCACGGGTACGGCCGCAGGAAGGGATCGGGTTCGTCGCCCAGAAAGGGCAGCAGGTGATTTGGGGTGATCTCGACCTGCACTGAATAGGCGCCGTCTTCGTCGATCGGGAAGCCAAGCCCTTCGGCGCAGCCTTCTTTCCACACCACGCCGTCCTTATAGACCCGCACCGTCACCTCTGGGGACAGCTCTCCGTGGGGGCTGGTCGCCGACAAGGTCGGGCAGGAGACGTTCACAATGCCGCCTGATGGCGCTGTGCTGCCCATTTCATAGATGGTGCCGTCGTCGCCCTCGACGTGGAAGTCGAAGTTGTCGGGTGTTCCCAGGGCATGGAAGGAAATGTAGTTCCGACCGGCTGCCAGGGCGGTCTCGTAGGCTTCAGGGGTGTCGCCAGTGACCAGCAGCACGTTGGCGAACCAGCGCATCATGCGGCGGTAGGAATCGCCGCGCTCGCCGTCGCGCAGGTCGAGGGGCAAGGTGTTCTGGTGCGCGTCAGTACCGCCCACGGCCACCATCGGCCCACGCTGCATGAGTGCATTCCACTTCTCGAGGCTGGGGGGCTGGTTTTCGAGCACACCCAGGAACATCAGATCGGGCTCAGCGGTGCCCTCGGGAGAGGTGAAGGGAGCGATGCCGGTGGCCCATCCCAGCGGATCGAGCCCGAGGTCTTCTTGGCGAATGTCCGGGGCGAACATCGCGTGCAGGTTGAAGATCTCGACCCCCTGCATGCCCAGGTCCTGGCGCTCGGTCAGCTGTTCGATCGGGCGCCCTTCGGTGTGGGCCTGCAGAATGACTGCACCCGCGTCTGCAAAGGCCGTCATGGCCTCGGCGTCGCTGTTGTTGTACAGGCGGTGGTTTTCGTCGGTGGTGTCGGCCACGTGGCGATCAAAGGCGACGGGCATCGTCTCGTCTTCGATGCCGGGCAGCCACAGCACCCGGTGGCCCGAGTCGCAGTTGATGTAGTCGCCGACTTGCACCGAGCCCAGCATGGCAGGGGTGTCGCCGGCCTGCGGATGGCTCCACTGCTCGTAGGTCTGGTCTGCGGCATTGGATGGGTGATCGCTGAAGAAGGCCACGTCGATGGACTGGCTGCACAGTGCGCTTCTCAGGTCGTCGAGGCACTCTGCATTGACCTCGCCGTCGATGATGCCGTCGCCATCACAGGCGTCGTGGCTCCACGGGCTGTGCATGTGGACGAGGGTGCGCGCGTGTTCGAATCCGCGGGTTGTGGCGACCTCAGAGGTCAGCGGCACGAGATCGCCGGACCAAGGGGTGGTCTGGGGCACGTCGGTTTCGGTGTCGGTGTCGGGACCGCTGCACGCAAATAGAGCAAGGAGGACGGTGAGCATGATTTGAGGATATCCAGCTGACGATGCTCCTGCTGTTCACAATGCTGGCTTGTTCTGTGCCGACACAGCCGGTGTGCGGCGATTTCATGCGTCTGGACAAGGCCGAGCGGGTCTGGGACTACGACGTGGCGGGTCGCGACGAGGAGCTGTTCAACAGCGAGCCGTGGGATGCGGGCGAAGATGCCGCTGGATTTACGGTGGTGTGGGACGTGTACCGCGCGCCCGATGCCCCCGAGAGCAGCGAAGATCCAGACAATACCGGCGAGCAATGGCTGATGACCTGGCAGCTGTCCTGCCTCGAAGATGGCACGGTGCTGGTGCACGATGTGGTGGCCGCCGGCGAGGACTGGGAGCGCGATGTCGACCCCACCCCTTGGACCTTGTCCGAGTCCTACGAGCCCCCGGTCACCATCTGGAAGAGCGCCACCGAACGCGGCACCGGGTGGACAGGCACCACTTCAACCACCTGTTCGGCGACCGGTCGCTTTGGCGATGGCGACTGCAGCGAGAGCCGCGACTGGGACATTGTGGTCGACGACCCCGGTCCCGTGACCGTAGGCCCCGTCACCTTTGACAGGGTTGGCCTGTCTGGAACGGTGTTCCCATGGGCGCCGTTTGAGCGCATGAAGGTCATTCCGCTCGAGACGCTGTGGTCGTTCGAGATGATGGATGGTCGCGAGTGGATTCTCGACAACGTCGAGGACTCCGAGACCCCGGGACCACAGGACTAGAGCTAGCATGCGGCCATGTGGCTGCTCCTGACCCTGCTCGCTTGTCCCAAACCCGCTGACTCTGTCCAGGGTGCGGCGTCAGCGCCGAGTGGTGAAGCCGCTCCTCTGGCTGATAAGCGGCCGACCGACCTGACAATACATGGCGAGACGCGGACCGACGAGTGGTACTGGCTGCGCGACGACGAGCGGTCTGACCCTGAGATCCTGGAGGTGCTCGAGACCGAGAATGCCTGGACCGCGGCACAGACGGCGCACCTCGATCCGGTTCGGCAGCAGCTGTACGACGAGATGGTGGCCACGCTGCCGGTCGAGGATCGCTATGGGCACCGGCGAATTGGCGACCGGGAGTACTGGGAATGGCTTCCTGAGGGGCACGATCAGCCCCTGTTGCGCACCAAACATCTGCAGGCAGCCAGCGCTGTGCCCGAGACGTTGTTGGATGCGGGTCCGCTGGCCGAAGGACTCGACTACTTCAGCCTCGATGAATGGGCACCGAGCCCCGATGCGCACAAGCTCGCCTATGCGGTCGATACCGACGGCAGCTACCTGCACACGGTCACCATCACCAACGAGCTCAGCGACGTGACCGAGGTGCTCGAGGGTCACTACGAGGGCCTGGCCTGGTCTGCGGACAGCAGCGCGCTGTTCTATACGGCGGTCGACGAGCAGTACCGGCCCTGGCAGCTCAAGAAGCATGTGTTGGGCACCGACCCCGCGACCGACATCGTCATGGTCCAAGAGGACGATGACCGCTTCGAGCTGTACGCCCACACGTCGAGCAGCGGCAGGTACCTGGTCATCACCCTCGACAGCTCCGTCACAGCCGAGCGGCGCACGCTTGATCTGCACGACAATGATGCGACTGTTGAGGTGGTCTGGCCTCGTGAACAGGGGGTGCAGTACCAGATCACCCACGTGCCCGGCGCCACGGTGGCCGAAGACCGCCTGTGGGTGATCACGAACCAAGACGCCCCCAACTACAAGCTCGGCAACGTGCCAGACGCCGATCGCGGCGCGTGGTCCCAGGTGCTGGGCGAGGACGCAGAGGTCTCACTTTCGGGAATCGATGCGGTGAACGGGCAGATCGTCCTGTACGAGCGCAGTGGTGGCAACGAACAGATCCGCATTCTGGACACCGCACAAGGCACTGAGCGCCGGCTGGGCTTTCCCGACGCCGCCTATGACCTGCAGCCGCTGCATCAGCACTACGCGGGTCACAGCGTGCGCTACGGCTACAGCTCCTGGCTCGATGGCGGCAGCATCGTCGACGCGCCGCTGGGCAAGGGCGAGGCGGCCACCATTGCTAGCTCGCCACTGCGCGGCTTTGATCGCAGCGACTACGTGCTGGAGCGCGTGCAGGCCAAGGCGACCGATGGTGTGGCCATTCCGATCACCGTGGCCCGCGGCACCGATGCAGCACTCGACGGCACCGCGCCGATCTTCCTCACCGGCTACGCCGCATATGGCAGCACCTGGGGACTCGAGTTCGACGAGGGCTACCTTCCGCTGCTCGAGCGCGGCGTGGTTGTGGCTCGGTGTCACGGGCGAGGAGGCGGAGAGCTGGGTCCGACCTGGCATGACGGCGGCTCGATGATGACCAAGAAGACCAGCTTCACCGACTTTGTGGCCTGCGCCGAGGCCCTGGTCGAGCAGAAGTACGGCTCGAGTGACCGCTTGGTCTTCCACGGACTGTCTGCAGGCGGCTTGTTGATGGGGGCTGTGGCCAACCTGCGGCCGGATCTGCCGGTGGCCATCGTCGCCGAGGTGCCCTTTGTCGACGTGGTCACGACCATGATGGACGAGACCATTCCCCTGACCGTCATCGAGTGGGAGGAGTGGGGAAATCCCAACGAATCGGCTGCCTATGTATACATGCGCGACTACTCGCCCTATGACAATGTGGCGGCGGTGGACTACCCGCACATGCTGATTCGCGGCGGCTTGAACGACACCTCCGTTGGGTATTGGGAGCCGACGAAGTGGGCGCAGCGCTTGCGGGACCGGCGCACCGATGACGGCCAGACCCTGCTTCGCGTCGATCTCGCTGGCGGACATGGGGGCAGCAGCGGCCGGTACGGCTACGCCAAAGACCAGGCCTGGACGATGGCCTGGGTGCTCGAGCGAATGGACGCGCTTGAGTAGCTACGGAGCTGGGGGCTCAAAGCCCGTGCAGTCGTGGTCGCCGTCGTCGTTGGGTCCGAGACACAGCATGCTGAACGGTCCCGATGGCTCCATGGTCGCAAGCGCGGGACTGCCGTCGTTGCCGCTGACCACGCCTCGGAAGACCTGATTCTCGTCGAGCAGGCCGGTGACGTCGTAGTTGAAGGTTTCGCCGTTCTGTGTGGCTTCGATGTCGCCTACAAGCGTGCCGTCGCTGCCCCCCAGAATGAAGAAGGTCCAGCCGTCGAGCTCGAGCGGACCGTTGCCGATGTTGCAGTCAAAGGACTCGCCTTCGATGGTTGGCAGGCCATTGTCGTCGAAGTGCATTGTGGCCGTTGCTTCATCTGCGCAGCTGGGATTGAGCGGTCCGGCCTCGAAGTTGAGGATGAGCTCTCCGTGCATCTCGACCTCGCTCTCCCACGGGTCGGTGTCATCGGTGTCGCTGGTGTCTTCGCTGCCCCAGTGGGTGCGGTCGTAGATCGCGTCGTCGCCAATCCAAAAGCAGCCGCTCAAGCTGGCGAGCAGCGGTGTCCAGACAAACCACCTCATTTCAGCACCCAGGTGACGCCAGCGCCGATGGCTAGCGCGCCCGAAGCCACGACCATGCTGTTGTTGACGGCGATCCAGCCGGGCGCTTCGTTGTCCGTTGGCGCGGGCGGACTGCGGTAGATCGCATGGCTGACCCCGGCCGCGCCGTACAGGAGAGCAGCGCTGCCGGCGAGGACCAGCGGAAGTGGAAGTCCGCCGTCCTTGGCCTCTTTAGGCGGCTTGACCGGCTTGACCGGCAGGGGGTCGGGCTTGGCTTCGGGTCCTGGATTCGCATCGGCGACGGGTTCGGGGTCCGGTGGAGGAGGCTCTGGAGTCGCAGCGACGGCCAGTTCGTAGCCGGGCATGGGGTCTGCGACGTGCAGATAGGCGGTGCGAACGGGCTTTCCATCAGGACCCAGCACCTGTGCCACCGTCGCGCGAAGCATGGGCCGGTCCAGTCCCAGAATACCGTCAAATGCCAACGAGCCGCTGGCCGGCGCCGAAACCTCCTCGCTTCCAGCGACATGGGCATCTGAGTACATGGTGACCACGGGATGCTCTGCGGGAAGCAGCTCTGCGGGGAACAAATAGTCCTTGTTCAGCCCCTTGCCCGCGGTGAGGGACTCGATGGCCAGTGCCTTGTCACCGGCACCGAAGTAGACGATGCCCTTGATGCGGTGCATGCGCGCTGCCACGGCTGTCGGCATGACCCCGGTGACGCAGGGCAGCATCAGCGAGGCCTCGTCGACCGCCTCGGCAAAGGCATCGACCTCAAGCGCGCTGTATGCGGCTTCGGCCTTGTTCAATTCCTCGTCGATCTCGGTGGGAGTCGCTGTAAATGGGCAGTCGGCGGCCATTGCCAGGGAGCTGAGCAGCAGAATCATGCGGGCAGTCTACTGCAACGTTTCGCCAAACGTCGCGTCCGACGCTGTGTCGGCGAGCAAAGCATCAGACAGCGAAGAAGACGACCAGCGTGCTGGCGATGGCGCCGAGGCCCGCCGCAGCCAGGGCTAGCGGCATCTGGGTGGTCACGTGGTCCATCATGTCACAGCCCGTAAACATGCTGGACAGGATGGTGGTGTCCGAGATTGGCGAGCACTGGTCGCCAAAGACAGCGCCTCCCAACACGGCTCCAAAGCAGACCTGCATGAAGATCGGGTCGGGAGACAGGTGGTAGGCAAGCGGCATGGCGACGGGGAAGACGACTGCGTAGGTGCCCCATGACGTGCCTGTCGAGAAGGCGATGAACATGCACAGCGCGGTGAGCAGGGCGGGCAGGGCCAAGATGGGCATCGACTGGCCGACCTGCTCGACCAGGAAATCTGCGGTGTGGAGCTCTTTGGCGACCTTGCCGATGGTGACGGCGAGGCCCAGGATGATGGCGCCGATGGTCATGCTGCGGCAGCCGTCGACGAAGCCATCGAGCACGTCGGTCAGCGGCAGTCCGCGCACGAGCGCCACGGCCATGGCGGACATGACGCAGGCGACAAAGGCCTCGTTGATGTAGCCGCGCGACAGCATCTCGAACTTGAACAGCACGTACGAACCGACCGAGATGGTCAGCAACAGCCCGATAGGCACCATGAAGTCGAACAAGCTGGGCTGGTACTTGTTGGCTCGATTGTCAGAGGGGTCGCCGGGCTCGGGAGCGCCGGGGGGCTCTGAGGGCAGCATGGGCCTGGCGTCGGGGTGATCGAGCTGTCCGGTCTCGCGGGCGCGCTTGATGGCGGCGGACATGCGCGAGCCGACCCAGGGCAGCCATCCTTGGCTGAAGGCCAGGGTGAACATCAGCGCGAAGATGGCGTAGAAGTTGTACGGCACGCTCTGAAAGAAGAACAGCACTGCGTCTGCTTCGGTGGCGAAGATCGGAACGGTGCCCACGACCAAGCCGGCGACGAAGCCGGGCCAGGCGTTGAACGGCAACACTGTGGCGACGGGCGAGGCAGTGGAGTCGACCACATAGGCCAGCTCTTCGTGCGAGATGCGGTGCTTGTCGGCGACCGGCTTGACCGTGGTGCCGGCCAGAACAGTGCTGACCGTTCCGCCCTGGTGGAAGATGCAGCCCAGCAGCCACGCAAAGAAGAGCGAGCTCTTGGGGCCCTTGGCGATGCGTCCGCCGACCATTTCGGCAAAATAGAGCGCGCCTCCGGTCTTCTCCCAGATGCCGATGAGCCCGCCCAGACACCACAGATAGATGATGAGGATCTTGGCGTAGGAAGAGCTGCCCAGTGCGGGGATAAAGAAGCGGGACAGGAAGTTGGCGTCGTCGGTATTCCAGGTGTGACCGAACAGAACGACCGATCCCGAGACCACGCCCAAGAACAGGGCTAGCAGGACCTGTCGTGTCGCGAAAGCGAGGAAGATAGCCATCAACGCGGGCACGAGGCTCCAGGCGCCGACGTTGACCACATAGCCGGGAAGGGGGTCGCCGGGCTTGAGCACGTGGGTCTCGGTGACCACGCCGCTCTTGTCGATGAGCTGCATGACAGCGACGCGATCGATGGGACGCATCTGGGTGATGGTGCCGTTGAAGGCCAGGGTGCGGTGCAGCACGGCGGGGGCTTGTTGGGCGCCCTTGCCGTCGCTGTCGCCCAGGGCTGTGGCCACTTTGTCGGCCAACGGAACAGTGATTGGACTCTGCAGGCACTCGACGGTCTTGACGAGCGTGGCCTCATCGACGCCGGCATCGAGGTCGGACTGCAGGTCGACCAAGGTGGTCGGGCAGTCGTGCGCCGAGGCCACTGGGGCCAGGACGACGAGCAGAACTGCGAGAAAGACTTGGAGCAAAGTGCGCATGGACGCGCAGTCTAGATCAACCGCCGCCCTGGAGCACCGAACTCTAGCGGTTCGATGAGATCTGGAAGCCCGGCTCGGCCATCAGAGACCCCTGTCGGGTCAGCACATGCAGCGACCCGTCGGGAGCGGTGTCGCCGTGGCACCACAGGTCGTTGTCTCCGCTGTTTCCGATTTGCTCGATATGCCAAGTGTCCCCATCCAAATGGGCCAGTCGGATGTTGCCGCTGCCCCACCCCTCGTCGTGGCCATAGCAAATCCAGGGCACGCCATCGCCGTCGATGCCCATCCACATGTCCTCGGCCCAGGCGGCAGAGTGGTCGATGACAATGGGCTCCCAGCCGGTGGCACTGTTGGCGTACTTCAGCATGCCAGGGCCGTCCCACTCGCCTTCGATCTCGTACCAGGCGACGTGTGCCGTGTCGCCTTCCATCGCAATCGCCGTGCCTTCAGCTTGGCAGTCCTCGCACACGTACTCGGCGGTGTAGTCGTCTCCGCTTCCGCGGGTGAGCACCACCGAGTTGCCCCACTCGGTGTTGTGGCTGACCGCCCATCCGTCGCCGTCCGGCACGACGTTGATGTGCTGGCCGCCTTCGATGGCCATGATGGCCTCGTTGAAGGGGGGCTCGCCGTTGATGGTCGCGAACTTGATGCCCCCGTTATTGGCATCAAAGGGAAGATATGCAACGCGAGCGTACCCATCTTCGACGACGATATCGAGGAAGCGGGTCTCGAGGTCGTCGATGAGCCCTGAGAATGAGTCACCCTCGCCACCCAGGCGCAGATAGCGCACCTCATTGACCCCGTTGTCGTCGAAATCGGGGTCGTTCGCGTGGTGGCTATAGGCAATGTGAACCAAGCCATCGCTGCCGACGGCAATGGCAGTGGGGTTGATGGTGTCGTCGGGCGTCTCGAGCAGCGTCGTGCTGGTCCAGCCACCCAGGCCGTCCGAGAACGCATAGACCAGCTCTCGCCGGGTCATGTCTCGGTAGACGATGTGGAAGGTGCCGTCACTGTCGACCGCGATGTCGGCCTCTTGCCCGTCGACGATGGGAGCCTGGTGGATGATCCAACTGGAGTTGGTGATGTTCGGGTCGGTACTCGGACCGCCGCCGACGCGGGTCTGCCACTCCCCCTTCGAGACGAATCCGCATCCAGACAGGGCCAGCGTTGCCAGTACGACGCGCATCAGAACTGTCCCTGGATGGTGAATGCGCCGACACCGGCCCCCGCGGCCAAGCCGCCCATGACCATCGAGCCCACAAACAAGGTGTTGGTCCGACTGCGCAGTCCAGCGGCTTCGTCGCTGTAGGGGTCGAATGCCCAGCTCGTGCTCTTGAAGTGTGCCTCGGACGCAACGGCGCCGCCGTACAAGCCCACTGCCAGCACACCGCCACCAATCATGCCGAAGAACAGCGGCTTGTTATAGTTGGCTTCTTTCTTGGGCCGGTTCTTCTCGGGCTTCACCGGAGGAGGCAACGGCTGACCGTCGGGGTCCCAGCCGAGCTCCGGGTGCACCCCCTCGGGCACAAAGTTCTCGGCCGCCGAGTAGGCGGGAAGCGGGGTCTTGGCGAACAGGTAGGTCGTGTTGACAGACGTGCCCTCGCCGTCGAAGTTCTGGAAGATCGTCGCCCGACCAGCGGGCCGTTGCACGCCTCGAATGCCGTCAAAGGCCAGGTGGCCAACCCGCGGTGGCGGGACCGACAGGCTGTGTTCCTGGGTGGGGTCGACCTCGTCATGCAGCTGTCGAATGGGGTGCCCTGTCGGGACTAGGGACTCTGGAAAGACATAGTCGGGCTCCAGGTGGCGGGCGGCTGCGAGCGACTCTGCGGCGTTCTGCTGCTCTCCTCCCACAAACAGACGAATGCCGTTGGCTCGGTGAATGTGGGCGGCGGTCTGGGGAGACAGGGGCTCTTCAAGGCAGGTGAGATCGAAGTTCAAGGCGTCCATCGCCTCGAGAAAGGCGTCGACGTCGAGTCCGGCAAAGGCGGAAGTCGCCGCTCCAACCTGCCGTTCGATGTCGATCAGCTTGGCGGGGCATTCTTGAGCAGGAGCCGAGGTCGAAACCAGCAGGAGCAGCACGGGAAGCAGTCGCATGCCCCGGATTCTACGGCTATCTGAACGCATATGCTGAGACTTGTCCCGATCATGCTGCTGTGCGCCTGTGGCAGCCCAGCCAATCAGATCTTCGAGACGGATGTCGAAGAAACCGACGCCGACACCGACACCGATTCCGATGCGGACGCTGATTCAGACACAGACGCCGACTCGGATGCCGACACCGATTCCGATGCGGACGCCGATACCGATTCGGACACGGACACGGACAGCGACAGCGACAGCGATGGCGATTCGGACACTGATTCAGACACCGACACCGATCCGCCAGCATTCGTCCTCAATGCGTACACCGAGCCCTCTGGGGTCTCGATGGCCTTCCGCACGAACCTGCCCTCTGCTGTGAGCGACTGCGCAGCACTGACCGAGACCGGCGCGGACTGCACCGACGCGGACATGGATGGCCTGGTCGACGTGTGGGAGCAGCTGGTTCTCGATGCCCTGACGCCGGTGGTGCGCTTTGACGAGAGCGAGCAGTGGTTCTCGGACTCGTCGGCGGTGCTGCATGGGGTTGGGCGGGTGTCTCCCGCTGCCTCGGATCCCACTCACATCCGGGTCTACATCATGTTGGGCTACAGCTACGACTACGGGCGCTGTGCGGTCTCCTTCCACGACGGCGACAGCGAGCGGGTCGCATTGGACCTGTCTCCATTGGCGGGTGCCGGCCCAGGCGAGATGCTGCTGACAGGCACCTACACTGCTGCCCACGAGGGCACGATCACCGACCACAGCACGGTGCTGACCGGTGCGCAGCTGTCCGAAGATGAGTTCCCGCTCGATGGCTCGGGTCAGCCCCGGTGGCGGGTGTACTCGTCCGATGGCAAGCACGCGACCTACCACACAGCCCAGCGCTGTGAAGACGCCGAGTGGGCGCTGTGCCTTGAAGAGGACTGTGACGCCGACGGGGTCTCGGACAAAACCGCCTTCGACTTTGTGTTTCCGACGGACAATGCGGGCGAAGAGGACCACCCCATGTTGACCGATCTGACTTCAGTGGGCTTTCCAGGTGAAGAAGCCTGGGTTCAGCAGGAGTTCTGCGGAGGAGCGGGACGCCTGCTCTTCTGCGCCTCAGCCGTGCGCGAGAAGCTGATGGAGGACCCCTTCTGATGCGGTTTGTTGCCCTCATGTTGCTGGTGGCCTGCACCGGTCCGGCCAATCAGATCATCGAGACCGACGTCGAGAGCGACACCGATACCGACACGGACTCCGATTCCGACACGGACTCCGATACCGACACGGACAGCGACTCCGATTCGGACGCGGACACGGATTCGGACACGGACTCCGATACCGACACCGACACCGACACCGACACGGACACCGATACGGACACCGATCCCCCCGCTGCGTCCCTTTTGCGAGCTGAAGACGGCCACTTTCGGGACCCCGCGGGTCGGGTGGTCTTGCTTCGCGGCATCAACGTGGCCGGCAACAGCAAGGTGCCGCCCTACTTGCCCATCGGTGCGGCCACAGACCTCGATCCGCTTCAGGATTGGGGCCTGAATGTGGTGCGCTTGTTGGTCAACTGGGAGGCCTACGAGACCAGCCCCGGCGTCTACGACGACGTGTACCTGACGGCGATCACCGACGCTGCTGACGCCGCATGGGCGCGCGGTGTGTACGTGGTCATCGACTTCCACCAAGACGGCTTTTCGCGCTACCTGGCCGGCGGATGTGGCGACGGATTCCCGCAGTGGGCGCATCCGAGCAGCATGTCGCTGGACACTCCGGACAATGGAGCCGCCTGTGTGAACTGGGGCGTGCAGATGACCCTAGATGCGCGTGTCCACGATGCATTTGGGGCGTTTTATGCCGACACCGACGGCAACCGGACCCGGTTCTTGGCGCTGTGGACGCGTCTGGCTGCGCACTTCAGCACCCACGAGGGGGTGATTGGCTACGACGTCATCAATGAGCCCTGGGGCTGGGAGGATAGCGAGCTGCTGCCCCTGTACGAAGACGCCGCAGTGGCCATTCGCGGGCAACACCCCGACGCAATCCTGTTCATCGAGGGCCACGTCACCACCAACGGAGGCACCCAGTCCAGTCTGCCGCAGCCGAGCTTCGACAACTTCGCATGGTCGCCCCATTTTTATGAGGGTCTTGTGCTGCAGACCCATATCTGGTCGGGCTTGACGACGGTTACCGACAACGGCTTCAACACGATGAATGCGCGGGCAACCGACTGGAATGTGCCGCTGTTCATCGGCGAGTTCGGCACCCACGGCGACACTTGGAACGGCAAGGCCTATGTCGATCTGCAGTACGAGCGCATGAACGACCATTTCGCGTCGGGTGCGCAGTGGAACTACACCCCCGGCTGGGATCCCACCCACAAAGACGGCTGGAACGACGAGGACCTGTCCGTCACCGACGACACCGGGACCTTGCGGCCGAACTTCAGGCCCCGGGGCTATCCCCGTGCCATCGCGGGCAGGCCGACCGCGTTGTCCGAGACCGAGGATGAGCTTGTGCTGACCTGGACCCATGAGCCCGCAAAAGGGGCGACCGAGCTCTTCTTTCCGGATGCGTCACCGACGGTTCAGGAGTCCGGTCCGGGCTTGGGCTGCACGTGGGATGCGGCCAGCCGGGTGGCGTCGTGCACGTCGGCCACGGCAGGTGCCATGACCGTCACCATCACCAGGTAGCGACGACCGTCACGCCGAGTCCGACGGTGGCAACACCACTGACCAGTGACAGTGTCGTCAGCATATTGGTCTTGTTCTCGAGGGCTTCGAGGTCGCTGTAGGGCGTCGATGTGTCGGCCCACTTGCCGTGGCTGGCGCTGGCCATGACAAAGAAGGTGGTGGCCAGCACAGCGGCGCCTCCGGTGGCGGCCAGGACCGGCATCTTGGGCTCGGGCTTGCCGCGCTCGACAGGCAGAGGCTCGGGGGTGACGGGCAGCTCTGTGGGCTCACCACCGCCCATCTTGGCTTGCTTGGGGTAGTCGGGCACCGGCTGACTCGGCGTCAGGAAGGTGGTACTGGTCACCGAGCCATTCTCGTCGAAGACTTGAACGATGCTGGGCCAGGACAGTGGGCGCTTGGTGCCTGGGCGTCCGTCGAACTGAATCTCGCCGGGCTCGATGATCTCGAACTCGCCCGTGTCCACGTCAAAGGAGCCGTACTTCTCGGCAACTCCCAGGCCCTCGGGCTGCATGCTGCCAGGCAGCTTGTACAGGGGCTCGATGTTGCGTGCTGCGGCAAAGGCCAGGGTGGCCATCTTGTCGTTCTGAGCCGCGACGCCCTTGAGTCCCATCAGGCGGTGCCACTCGGCGGCCATGCGCCTAGGGACTGGCTCGTTGAGGCAAGGCAGCACCAGGCCTGCGTACTCGACGGCATCGAGGAAGGTCTTGTAGTCCTGGGCCTCAAACGTCATCTGGGCGAGCTCCATCGCCTCGTAGACGCCGTCGACGCCGACGGGATCGGCAAAGCAGTTGTCGGGAATGGGCGGGCCTTGCTCGGCCGGCTCATCTTGAGCCAATGCCATGGAGGGAAGGAGGAGGAGCAACAAGGTAGTGGTCATGCGGGTCATCCTAGAGCCCTCCGACGCTGTGGAAGGCCCAGATGCCCCCGACGTCATTGATTCCGACATCGAGCCGAGGACCGGACATCAGCAGGTCGTCGATGCCGTCGCCGCTGATGTCGCCAACGCTCTTGGTAATCGTGCCGAATCGGGAATTGTCCTGGACGCCCAAGAAGCGAGCATGCTCATCGGCGTCGAGGGCGTAGTTGCCGGCCAATGCGCCGCCGCGGAAGAAGTACACCGCTCCCGCGTTTCCGAAACCGGTGCCCGCATTGTGGAATATGGCTCCGATGACGATGTCGTCGAATCCATCTTGGTTCGGGTCACGCGCTGCGCCGACATGACTGGCCTCGTCGCCACCGCCGGCTCCGGTGAACTTGGCTGCTGCCGTGCCCAGTCCGATCTGAGCGCCCGAGACCGGTCCGTAGAACAGGTAGCTGGCACCGCGTCCATTGTTGTGGTCCGGGGCACCGATGAGGATGTCGTCGAAGCCGTCGCCATTGACGTCTCCCGCGCCAGAGACTTGCTCGCCGGCTCGGTCCCAGTCTGCCTCGCCGATGAAGTCAGCAGCGGCTGCCACGTCGAGGTCGACGTCGCCGCCGGGGCCTCCGCCGAGCACCAAGTACGCGGCTCCCGCCTCTTGGTCCGGTGCGTTTCGGAATCGCCGGGGGGCTCCAACCACGATGTCGTCGCTGCCGTCTCCATCGGTGTCACCGGCGTTTGCCACGTCCGTTCCAGCGCGATCTCGGTCGCCGATGCCGCGCAGGCGGACGGGTGCGGCTGCGATGGACATATCTGCAAAGCTGGGTCCGTAGACCACATAGGCCGAGCCCGAGTCGCCGAAGTAGTGGTTTTCGCGGGGGGCCCCCACAAGCACGTCGGCAAAGCCATCGCCGTTGAAGTCACCGGCGTCGATGGCCGTACCCAGGCGATCTCCGCCGTTCTCTGGTCGGAAGGTGGCGCTCGCGTCGCCGGGACGAGTGGGCAGGTTCGTGCGTGGATTCATGAACACGTGCACCGAACCGCCATCGCCGCGGAACTCGTCCCAGCGCTGGGACCCGACGAACAGATCGGCTTGGCCGTTGGCGTCCGCGTCGATGCCACCAGCCACGCTGTAGCCAAAGCGCCATCCGTCGTCCCGGCCGTCGATCGAGATCACGGCGCTGGTGGTGTCGATGAGCCCGAATGGACCCAGGAACAGATTGACCGCTCCTCGGTTGTTGCCACCGGAGTCGGCTTGGTAGCCGCCGACCCAGATGTCTTCGTCGCCGTCGCCGTCGGGGTCGCCCGCACCGGTGATGGAGCGCAGTCGCTCGTCGCCGTCCACGCCGATGATGGCGCCGTCGGGTGTCAGGCCGGAGTAGTCGCCGTCGAAGCCCAGGCAGGTGTCAGAGGCATCGCAGTTGTTGTCGACGCCGTCAGCGCAGACCTCTAGGGCCAGCGGGTTGATGGTGATGTCCGTGTCGTCACAGTCGCCCAAGTTGGTGACGTAGCCGGCGGGTGGAGACGAGATGCAGCCCGGCTGCGAGGTGAGCGGGTCGCCGAAGGTGTCGGTGTCGCTGTCGAGGTAGAAGGTGACGCCGCCGACCAGGTTCGGGTCTGCACCGTCGGCGCCGTTCTGGCAGTCGTTGTCGACGCCGAAGTCGCAGATCTCGGCAGCACCTGGGTTGATGGCGCCGTCGCCGTCGTTGCAGTCGCCGCCCTGGGTCGTGTAGGCGCCACCGGGGCTCTGGCACTGGCTGATGAGGTCAAGCGGGTCGCCGTACAGGTCGCCGTCGGTGTCGTTGAACCAGTCGACGGGCACGCTGTCCTCGTCGATGGCGGTGTCACAGTCGTTGTCGATGCCGTCGCATGGCTCGGGTGCACCGGGGAAAGTCGTCGCGACGGCGTCATCGCAGTCGGTGTCGTCTGCAACAAAGCCTGCGGGTTGGTTGCAGTCGATGTCGGTGCTGGCCAAGTCGCCGTACAGGTCGCCGTCGGCGTCTTCGTACCAGGTGAGCACGTCGATGGCGGCGTCTTCGTCTGTTCCACCGGCACAGTTGTCGTCGATACCGTTGCAGACTTCTGTGCCTGCGGGGCTGACCGCTGCGTCGCCATCGTCGCAGTCCTGGTCGTCATTGACGTAGCCGCCGGGCGCGATGCAGGCGTTGACGGTCGCGGTCGGGTCGCCGTACAGGTCGCCGTCGAAGTCGCGGTTCCAGCTGGGCTGCCCGGTCACGTCACTATCGGCATCGTCGACGTCGCCGTCGCAGTCGTTGTCTTCGCCGTCGCAGACCTCGGTGGCACCGGGGAAGATGGCGGCGTCGGCATCGTCGCAGTCTGCGCTCGAGCCGCTGAATCCGCCGGGCTGCACACAGGCGATGGCCGTCGCGCCGAGTGCGTCGCCGTACAGGTCGCCGTCGCTGTCGGCGTACCAGGTCGAGGGGTCGGTGACGCTGGAGTCGGCGTCGTCGATGTCTCCGTCGCAGTCTTCGTCGACCGAGCCGTCGCAGATCTCGTCCGCGGCCGGATTGATGGCGGCATCGGCGTCGTTGCAGTCGGTGCCAGCCAACACATAGCCAGCCGGTTGGACGCAGCTGCTCTGGCTGTCGGCGGGGTCGCCGTATCCGTCCAGGTCGGTGTCGTTGAACCAGTCGATGGGCAGTGCGCCGTCGTCGACCAGGCCATTGCAGTCGTTGTCGGCGCTGTCGCAGATCTCGATGGCGGCGGGGTTGGTCAGCGCATCGGCGTCATTGCAGTCGGTGTCGTTGTCGGCGTAGCCCACAGGCACATTGCAGGACAGTGTGGTGCTGCTGCTGTCGCCGTAGGTGTCGAGGTCGACGTCCTCGTAGAAGATGATGGCGTCGGTGGCGTCGCCTTGGTCGGTCGAGAAGTCACAGTTGTTGTCGATGCCGTCGCAGACCTCGTCGGCAGTGGGCAAGATCGCAGCGTCGTCGTCGTCGCAGTCTCCGGTGATGTCAATCCAGCCGGTCGGCTGTACGCAGGAGCGGTCGGTGATGTCGAGGTCGCCGAAGCCGTCTGCGTCGACATCGGGGTGCCAATCAGTGGCGTCGACCACGAAGCTGTCATCGTCGTCCACATCGCCGTCGCAGTCGTCGTCGATGCCGTTGCAGAGCTCGTCTGCTGCTGGGTAGACCGCATTGTCACCGTCGTCACAGTCGCCCGGGTCGGGCACGTAGCCGGCGGGCGCGATGCAGGCACTCTGGATGTCATCGGCCAGCCCGAAGCCGTCGTCGTCGCCATCCGCATAGAAATCCATGCCGATGACGTCAGCGTCAGCGTCGTCGATGTCGCCATCGCAGTCGTTGTCGAGGGTGTCGCAGACCTCGACGGCGGCAGGATTCACGCCAGCGTGGGTGTCGAGGCAGTCGTCTGCGACCAGCACGCGTCCGGCCTGCGGCGCGCAATCGCTCACGCTGTCGGCGGGGTCGCCGTAGCCGTCGTCGTCGACATCGGCGTACCAATTGACCGCGACCGCATCGCTGTCGATGTCGCCGTTGCAGTCGTTGTCAATGCCGTCGCACAGCTCGGGGGTAGATGGATTGACGAGCGCCTCGGCGTCGTCGCAGTCCAGGTCATTGTCTGCGAAGCCAGGAGGTGCGGTGCAGGCCGAGGTCGAGGTGGTTGCGTCGCCGTATCCATCGCCGTCACCGTCGATGTAGAAGGCCGTGGTGTCGATGGCATCGGACTCGTCTGCAACGCCGTCGCAGTCGTTGTCGATTCCGTCGCAGACCTCGGTGAGGCCCGGATTTGCCAGGGCTTCGGCGTCATCGCAGTCGCCGGGGTCGGCCACGTAGTCTGCGGGACCGGCGCAGGCCGTCACGACGTCTTCTTCATTGCCATACAGGTCTGCGTCTGCGTCTGCGTACCAGTTGGTCTGCCCAGTCGTGTCCGGGTCAGCGTCGTCAGCGTCGCCGTCGCAATCGTCGTCGACGCTGTTGCAGACCTCGGGCTGGCCGGGCTTGACGGCATCGTTGGCGTCATCGCAGTCGTCGGGGTTGGTGACTGTGTTCGCCGGTGCGTCGCACAGGTCGACCTGGGTGCTGGCGTCGCCGTAGCCGTCGGCATCGGCGTCGTCGTACCAGCTGGGCTCGCCCTGGGTGTCGTCATCGTCGTCGTCGATGTCGCCATCGCAGTCGTCGTCGATGTCATTGCAGATTTCGGATCCGCTGGGGCTGACCAGTGCGTCATCATCGTCGCAGTCGTCTGCGTTCTCGATGAATCCACTCGGTGCTACGCAGCTGTCGAATGTGTCGCTGGCATCACCGAAGCCGTCGCCATCGCCGTCGTGGTACCAAAGCTGGCTGGCGCCGCCATCGGGAATGCCGTCACAGTTGTCATCGAGTCCGTTGCACTGCTCTTCGCCATCTGGATTGGCCAGTGCGCTGCTGTCGTTGCAGTCGTCGTCGTTGTCGACGTAGCTATTTCCGTCGTCTGGGGGCTCGCAGCTGGTGATGACCTCGGACCCTGCATCGCCGTAGCCGTCGCCATCTGCATCGACGAACCACTCGCGTGTGCTGATCGCGTTGTTTGCGTCGTCACAGTCGGTTCCACCCGCTTCATAGGCCTGTATGCCGTCCCCATCGAGGTCTCGGCGTTCGGCTCTGTCTGCATCGCTGATGTAGGTGCATGATGCCGCGGTCAGCAGCAAAAGGGCGATTGTGAGTTCACGCATGTCGAAGTCCCCGGCGTACTTACTCCTGACAGAGTACGATCCCGACAGGCGCACCGGTTCTTTTTCAGCAAATCGTGGGGGAACGGGCTGCTAAGCGGTCCGCTCAACCATCGTGGCGGTTGATATCCGGGCGGCCCTGTGCAACCGCAGATATGGTGCGCGCCGTTGGAGAATCCATGCGCCACCTGTTGATGTTGATCCTGCTTGCCGGCTGTCCCGGACCCAACCCCGAGACCGGCGAGACGGCTGTCGAGACCGACACCGACACCGACACCGACACCGACACCGATACCGATACCGATACCGATACCGATACCGATACCGATACCGATACCG
>CAYYHT010000026.1:0-23567 GCA_964471355.1 uncultured Enterobacteriaceae bacterium | reverse complement strand
CGAAACACAATGCAATGCTGGTCAGAACTGGAATAAAGCTGTGTCGCATCGGCGCCTCTGGGGGGTCTGTCTAGGGGGCTTACTAAGCCGGTGATACTGTCCGGGCTCGGAGAGTGCATGCGCCACCTGTTCGTGATGGATCCCCTACATCGCCTGAATGTGTCTGGGGACTCCACCTACGTGACCATGCGGGAGTGTTCTGACCGTGGCCACAAGGTCCACTGGTGCGAGCCTTCTGGCGTGTACGGAATCGACGGACGCGCTCGCGCGGTGTGCACGCCTGTGCGCACAGTGGCCGAGGCTCCGTTCTTTCATCAGTCGCCGACCGAGGACGTGGACCTCGGGGACTTCGATGTCGTGTGGATGCGCAAAGACCCACCCTTCGACATGGCCTACATCTTCACGACCTACCTGCTGGACATGGTGCCGGCGCACACGATGGTCATCAACGGGCCGGCTGGGCTCAAGCTGTTCAACGAGAAGATGTGGGCGGCGCGCTTCCCCGAGCTGCATCCGAGCACGCTGATCACCAATGACATGGCCCGGCTGCGCGAGCGCATCGAGTCTTTTCCCGGCCGTGCAGTCATCAAGCCATGGGATGGCAATGGCGGGCGCGGGGTGCTGATCACCGGAAAGGGCGATCGCAACCTGGGCTCAATGCTCGAGCTGCTGACCGGCGGTGGAGTCGACTACATCCTCTGCCAGCCCTTCCTCGAGGGGGTCGAGGACGGCGACAAGCGCATCTTGATCTACGACGGCGAGCCAGTCAGCGCGATGTTGCGTGTGCCGACGTCAAAGGACTTCCGCGGGAACATGCACGTGGGTGCGGGGGTCAGTCCCTGCGAACTCGACGAGCGGGACCTCGCAATCTGTGCGGCTCTGGCTCCAGAACTGAAGAAGTGGGAACAGGTGTTCGTAGGCATCGATGTCATCGACGGACTTCTCACGGAGATCAATGTGACTTCGCCCACCGGAATCCGAGAGCTCAACCAGCTGTATGGTTCGGCCCTAGAGGTCGACCTCGTCGACTGCGTCCTGAACGTGCTCAACCGCCACCGGGAGAACGCATGACCATCTTGTTGATCGCGGCGATGCTCGGCGTGAGCCCCTCGTTTGCGCAAGAAGAGCCGAACAACAACTCCGAGAGCGTGACGGGCAAAGACCTGCCGGCCCTGGGCGAGATTCCCGAGGGCAAGACGCTCGGCGACTTGATCAAAGAGTACAAAGACCGCCCCTACGAGCCGCAGGCCTACTGGGGCAACGAGCAGCTCGGCATGGAGCCCGAGCAGGTTCACGACATTCGCACCGGTCTGGACCACGTCTACAAGCGCGAGTACAGCAAGGCACGCGACCACTTTGAGGAGCTCGACACCAAGTGGCCCGGCACCCCAATGTCTGCAGCCATCGACGCCATGATCTGGCAGGCGCTGATGCTCGAGAACTTCGACTACAAGTACGAAGATCAATGGGAAGTCTCGTCCCGACGAGCCCGCGAGGACCTGACTACGGCGCTCAAGAACGACGGCAACCAAGCGTTCGAGCACTTCATGCTGGCGGGCATCATCGGCATCGAGAGCATTCACACGATGCGCAAGGCCAAGTACCTGCCGGCCCTGCAGCTGGCATTTGAGGCCATGGACGAGGCCGAGAAGTCCCGAGCCCTTGCCCCGAACTTCACCGATCTCAAGCTTGCCGACGGCATGTACAACTACTGGCGCACTGCGATCACGATGACCACGCCGATCCTTCCCGACTATGGCGACCACCGGATCGAAGGCATTCAGCAGATGCAAGAGGTCGAGAGCGCGGGCGTGTTCCTGGCACCTGCAGCGACCCTGTCGATGGTGTTCACGTGGCTCGAAGAACACGACAACAAACGCGCTCTGCAGGCGTGTCTGCGCAACCAGCGCGCCTATCCCGACAGCGTGATCAACAACCAGGTGCTGGGCCAGACCTACACCTACACGCGCAAGTTCGAGCTCGCGATTGGCGCCTTCGAGCGCATCCTGGAAGTGGACCCCAAGAACAAGCGGGTGCACTACTGGCTCGGTGTTGCCCAGATGCGTGCCGGCAAGAGCGACGAGGCCGAAAAGAGCCTCAATACCTACCTCGGCTTTGACTACCTCGAGGACTGGCAACGGGCTGCTGCCCTGTACAGGCTCGGCCAAGTGTTCAATCGCCGCCGCGACTTTGGACAAGCCGAGAAGTACTACAAGATGGCCGTGAAAGTTAACGGGCACAAGGGTGCCAAGGCCAATCTGGACCGTCTCAAGAAGCGGAAGAAAGAAGGCAAGATCGACTACTGATACGATCGACCTGAACCGATGCCCCAAAAGCCCTACGACGACCTCGCTGACTTCAGCGAAGCCAACGCCCCCAATCCACCTGCGGCCAAGCCGAATCACGCGCCCGCCAGTGACTGGGACGAGGACGCTACCCAGGTCGTGATCGATCCGTTCGCGGCGGACCCGGACGAAATCACCGATCACACCCGTGAAGCCTCGGATGTGGCGGCGCTCATGGAAGAGGCTGAAGGGGACAAGCTCCCCGTTCCTCCGCCCGCTCCGACATCAGACTGGGAACACGCGGCCACCCAAGTGGTGCCCGAGATGCAGGCTGCGATCGCCGCTCACAACGACGAGGGCGATGAAGAGATCACCGATGTGGGGCTGCGGGACGAGCTCGAGGCGGCGCTTTCAGACGCCGAGCGCCACCCGTCCTACGCCGACGAGACCAGCGAAGTCGGTCACGTCAAAGATCTCGAAGCCGCCGCCAAGAAGCGCGCGGCCCCGGCCCCATCACTGCCTCCTGCTCAAACAGGACTGCCGCCGATGGCGATTGCTGGCCTATTCGCCTTTGCTTGCGTCTGGACCGTCGCCGTCTTCGCCTTCGGGCTCGCCGCCGGCATGGTCTTCGCCACCCAGTGATTCGGGCGCCTCTGCGGGTTCGACCGGCGGTGGCAGTGGTATCGGAAGCGGAGGAGGAGGAGGAAGCTCGGCGGTCTCGAGCTCGGCTCCGACGTCGCCATCAACGGCTTGTCGGTCGGGGTCTGTGAGCACAAAGGGCGGTGGCATGATGGCGCCGGTGCCCTCTCGAAGCCCCCATGCCCATGCGTCGAGCACCTTGACCATGACGCCGATGGTGAAGTCCCCGGTGGGCACCACGACGACCGAATCGATGGCGCCGACGCCGCGCGAGGTGCGAATGTCGCCGACCGCGCGGAAGAGCGTTGCCCAGTCATACTGGCCCGGGTCGTGAGGTTCTGAGTCGGCGCAGACCGTGGCGCGTGTGCCGTCGGCGCAGTCGCGGCGAGCGGGCTGCACGCCGGTGGCGGCGAGATCGACGGTGCCCACGCCAATTCGGGCGACCGGCGGAGGCTGGATGCGCTCGCCGAGCTTGATGTCTGGAGAGCTGCCGACGTCGATGGCCCAGCTCTTGATCAACAGGCCGTCCCAGCGGGTTCGCGGATCTCCGGACAGGGAGATGTCGGGGGCGACAGCCAACAGCAGACGGGGTTGGCGGCCGGCGAGCTGCACGGTCTCGGCGACCTCGAGCAGCCTGGGGTACAGCACCTTGGCGTCGGGGGCGATGATCGCGTGCGTGGTCGGGGCACAGGTCTCGGGGGGGGTCCACTCCGCGAGAGCCGTCTCGAGGCCGGGCAGCGCGCGCAGGACCTCCTCTTCTCGCTCCTCGGGGGTGCCCACCAGCAGTCCCTGTCCATCCAGCCGAATGGCTCCGACGTCGAGCACGATCAACGGGGCACAGGCGGTGTCGGCGGCAGGACCGTCGCCTCCGCTCTGAGGCAGCGAGGCGCCCACAGCTTCGGATGCCACGTCGGCGTACAGACCGCGATCCAGCGGAATCAGGCCTGCGAATGCGCGACCGAGATCGGCGGCGACGTCTTTGTCGATGCCTCGGGCCGTCCAGCGCTCATACAGGCGGCTGCCCAGTGTGGCCGCGACCGGACCGGCGGTGTTGTACGCCTCTCTCTTTTTGATCAGGCGGTCCTGCTTGAGCCCACAGTTGCGCCACACGCTGTCGATGCGCTCGACGTAGCTGCCGCCGAGTGGCTGGTTGATGAGCGTCTTGCGCTCGGGGCACAGCCGCTCGTCGATGTTTGCGCTGGCCTCGCGCAGGTTGCCGCGTCCAGACCAGAACTGCAGGGCCAGGCGCAGCTCATCTCCGATCTCAGGACACGAGGCCGACACGCCATGGACGAGGATGTCGCCGCGCTCTCGCGGAGTCGCCTCGTAGACCGCGTTTCGGGTGGCCACAAGCTTGGCCTCGTCGCAGCGACCGGGGTCGAGGGGGACGGCGAGTGCGGACAAGGAAAGAAGAAGGGCGCCAATCATGGCGCCCCGGTAACCCCCCCTTTCACGGAGAGGCGAGCCAACGATGGCCTGCTAGTCGATGGCTGGAATCACCAGCTCCTGGCCGAGGGACAGGTTGGTGCGACCGCGAAGCAGCTTCTTGTTGGCCTTGAGCACGTTCTTGGCCTGCGTGGCGTCGCCGTAGAACTCGTACGAGATCTTGGACAGGTTGTCGCCGCTCTTGACCACGTGATGGGCGCCACGGGTGCGGGCAATGACCTCGACTCCCTCGGCTTCGACAGCGGCAATGCCGGCGGTTGCGAGCAACACATCTTCGGCATTCTTGCGGTGGCGGAAGGTCGGAACCACGCCGGACAGAAGGGCTGTGTTGCCGTTGAGCTGCACTTCGAGGGTCGTGCCCTCGAGACTCGATGACGCGGCCAATGCGCTAGCGGCGCGCTCGGTGAGTGATGCGACGGGCGCCTCGGGGGCGGCTGCAGAACCCTCGGCGTCGATTCCGGCGGGGTTGGCGTCGGCCACGGGAATGTCGTCAACCACCGGTGGGACGGCGGCGACGGCCGCTGTGTCGGCGCTTCCGCCTCCGAAGATCAAGTTCACAATCAGGAACAAGATGGCCATGCTGGAGACGCCGGCGGTGGTCCATGCCCACTTGCGGGTCTCTTGCTCAAGCTCGTGGGCTTGGCCCAGCAGCTGTGCGTTCTCGCTGCGCAGGCGTCGTGCCTCGGAGCGCAAGGCTTTGATCTCGCCCTCGTCCCGAGCCAGCAGGGCTTGGCGCTGCTCTTCGTCGGCCTCGTTGTCGGCGCGAAGGTGGGTCTGCACGGTAATGCGCAGATTCTCGGGCACGATCTGGCCGGCACTCTCGGTCACATCCAGGCTCGCCAGGGCCTCTTGCCACTTCTGTCCCGCAATCAGGACCTTGGACAGCAACATGGCCGCCTCGCCGTCGTCCGGGCACATGGTGAGCAGCATCTGCAGGCGCTCGCGTGCGGGCTTGAGATGCCCCTCGACGGCGTAGCGCAGGGCTTCGTTGTACAGCTCGGCAATCGGATCGAGGCCGCTGCCTTCGGCTGCGTGACGGAGTGCGCGCGGAACGCCTCCGGGGGGGATCGGCTGATCGGAGAGACTGCAGCGCGCAGGGCTGTCGTCGAACGAGACGGACTCGGCAAGCATGTGGTGCACCGGGGAAGGGAGGGAGGGGAGAGTCGGGAGGGGAGGGTGTTGGACTCGCCGGGGAGGCGTGACTGTGGGCTGGGAAAGCCTCACACATCGTATAGCACAGGGTGATCGCATCACTCAAGTGAATCCTTGCCTATGCATTGACACGTCAAACCCCTGAAGGGACCGGGGGGTTTCTGCGTAGAATCGGTGCACCATGGAAGCTCAAGACGCGCTGATAGGCCAGACTCTGGCCGATCGCTTCGAGATCACCGACCGCATCGGGCACGGCGGAATGGGCGTGGTGTACAAGGCGCGGCAGTTGGCCCTCGACCGCACAGTCGCGCTCAAGACCATCAATACGGGCGGCGCCGACGAGGGCTTCCCGACTCGATTTCTGCTCGAAGCGTCCATGACGGCCAAGCTCGCGCACAGCAATACGGTGCGCATCTTCGACTTTGGCCGTGCCGAGGATGGCACTTGTTTTCTGGCCATGGAGTTCCTCGACGGTCGCCCGATGCGCGAGATCGTCAACGAGAGTGATGCCATGGACCCGGTGCGTGTGATTCACATCGCCGAGCAGGTGTGTGGATCGCTTCAAGAGGCGCACGAGTCTGAGATCATCCACCGGGACATCAAGCCCGAGAACATCATGCTGGTGCGCCAGGGCAGTGACGATGATCACGTCAAGGTGGTGGACTTTGGGCTGGTGAAGCGAGTGGGAGTGGACTCCGGAGCCACTATCGAAGGCGCCATGGTGGGCTCTCCGCACTACATGGCCCCGGAACAAGTCAAAGCGGACAAGGCCATCGATGGGCGCGCCGACATCTATGCCTTGGGCATGGTGATGTACGAGGCGCTGATGGGTCGTGTGGCGTTTCCGCAGGCCAATATGGCGCAGTTGATGTACGCCCAAGTGCACTCCGCACCGGCTCCCATGGCCGATGTGCCGATGGAGCTCGAGGCCATCGTCATGAAGTGCCTCGAGAAGCGCCCGGCCGATCGCTACCAGACCGCAGAAGAGCTGGGCAGCGCCCTGCACCTGGTGTTCAAGAGCCTAGGCGGCACCGGTGGTCATCTGGTGCTGACGACGATGGAGGAGCAGCGTCCGCGCAGCTGGATGCCGTTTCTTGCGAGCTCGGCGGCTTTGGTCGCGGTGGCGGGGCTGGCAGTCATCGGTTGGGGTGCCGCAGCGTTCCTGGTCGTGTCGCCCGTCGATGATGTGCTCGTCAAGCGGGCGGCCAATCCGCCGTCCATCGCGGAGGTGCAGCCGCTGCCTGCTGTGCAGGTCGTGCCTGATCCTGCGCCAGCAGCCGATGTGGCCGTGATCACCCCTGACGTCGTCGAAGCTCCGGAACTTCCGATTCGCCGCGGTCGCACGACGGCCTCGAAGGTGGCGCCCTCGGCTCGGGCCGATCTGATGCGCTTTGAGAGCATGCCGCCGGGGGCGTCGATCTTTGTCGACGGTCGCAAGGTGGGCATCACCCCCAAGAGCACCGCCGTCACCGCCGGGGTGCACAAGATCCGCATGGTGCGGGGTGGCATGTCCATCGAGCGCACGATTCGCGCGCCCTCCTCGACCTCTACCGGCTACCTGTGGGACACCCGGAAAAACGCATGGACGCCCCTTCGATGACGGTTCGGTGGTGCACGGCTGGGCTTTGGTTGTGGATGGTCTTGGCTCTGGTCGCGCAGCCGGCCATGGCCCGCACCCTTGCTGTACTGCCGCTGGACAAGGGGTCGGGCAGCGAGGAGTACGACGGCTTGGGCAAGGCGCTTGCGGGCATGTTGATCTCGGATCTGTCCCATCTGGAGGGCCTGGAGATTGTCGAGCGCGCCCGCTTGGACGCGCTGCTTGCCGAGATCGAGCTGGGATCCGGCGGCTTTGTGGACCCAGACACCGCCCAGAAGCTCGGCAAGGGCTTGGGTGCGGAGTGGGTGGTGAATGGCTCGTGGAGTGTGGTGGGGACCACGTTTTTGCTCGACGCGCGGGTCGTGGATGTGGCTACCTCAAAGGTCATCAAGGCGGCCGATGCCAGCGGCTCGATCGACGACTTTGTGACCGTCGAGAAGGACCTCATCGAGGCGTTGATCGAGGACCTGGACGTCGAGATCAGCAGTGGCGAGCGCCGAAAGCTCATCTCGGAAGTGGCCACCGAGAACTTCGGCGCCTTCAGCGCCTATGGCGAGGGCTTGGCCCGCGAAGAGGAAGGCAAGTTCTCTGAAGCACAGAAGGCCTTTGAGACTGCCGTGGCCAGCGACCCCGAGTTCGAGGCGGCCAAGGCTGCACTGAAGGGACTGCGGCTCGCTCTTGAGCGCGAGAAGGGAAAAGACGCTGCCAAGGCGGAGTCCGCCCAGGACCGCGCCTTTGCCCAGGCGCTGCAGACCTATCCCTTCCCCTCCAAACCCAAGCAGAGTCACAGCTCTGGCCTGTCGGTTCGATGGTGGGTCATGGGCAAGCAGGGACGGCACTGCGAGCGCTATGACGAGATGACGCGCTGGCTCGATGCCGTGAAGTGGGATGTGCAGCCGGTGACTGTGCCCAGCAAGCTACCGGCGGGCGTCGGGGCTGACGATGGTTCGCTGTGGTTCAACACCGACTGGTTTGTGGTGCACTACGACGACATGAACCCGGGCCAAAAGAGCAGCGCGGGTGTGATCGCGTCCATGCTGCGCTGCCATCCCGATGCGAGCGAGCAGCTCGTCGAGCTCGATGCCATCTCGGCCAGCGTCGCCAAGTTCAAGCGCGGACGGGTCAACCGCGACCCCAAGACCTATCCGGGCATCACGCTGCAGACCCGCATTCGCGGCGTCCGCGCGCTCATCCAGGCGCTGCACCTCGGGGTCGATTCAGCGCTGCAAAAAGAGCTCGAAGACCTGTTGGCACGCTTCCCCAATCCGGGCACCGACGCCACCGGCCACGACCGCTTCTGGGTGATGAACGTTGCGGACTCTGTGACCCGCCTAGGTGGGCTCTGGCAACAGAACCAGTGGTACAAGGCCGGGCTGTCCGACGACACGCTGATTGGCGTGTACAACGAGATCTTCGGCCACACCACGGGCTTCATCGACGAGTCGGGCGAGCTGTGCAAGGAGATGATGGACACCAAGCGTGCTCAGTACGCCGCTTGGCCCCAAGACAAGGTCGAGCCGCATGATCCGACGACCGCGTTCTTGCTGCTGGGCTCTGAAGCTGCGCCGCTGGCGATGATGGGCTGTGTCAACGGGGTGCCCGCCAAGGCCAAGACGACGCGCGATGCCGTCGCCCTGGTGCTGTCCGCCGACAAACGCTGGCTTGCTGATCGCGACGTCGAGGCCTGCGATCGGGAGTGGGTCATCGTCAAGAACATGGCCAACAGCACCCAATACCTGACTGGCGGCGCCGAGATTGGCATCGTGCACAACACGGTGCGCCGGTACTACACCGAGCTGGTGTTCAAGGGCTGTATATCGGACCCGTGACCAGGTCGGCCCGGCTGCGGCGCAGGTCTTCGAGAGCCAGATCGTGCAGACGGTGGATGGTGTCGTCGTCGCCCACCACGAGGCTCGAGACACCGGTGCTGATGCCCAAATAGGGCGTCTTGAGTGTGCCCCCATGCTCGATTTGGGCATCGGTCACCGAGGCTTTGAGCTGGCCGGCCAGCTTGCGTGCGTCGGCTTCACTTGTCGAGGGCAACAGCACGGCGAACTCGTTGCCGCCGAATCGGGCTAGACGGTCCACCGGGCGCTGAATGACCCGTTGGAGCCGGCGCGCGGTCTTGGACAGCGCGTCATTGCCAGCGATGTAGCCGTGGGTGTCGTTGAAGGACTTGAACCGGTCGAGGTCCATCAAGATGAAGGACAGCCGGGTGCCGCTGCCCTGTGCCCGCTGCCACTCGCGCTCCATGTGCTGAACAAAGCTTCGTCGACTTGTGAGTCCGGTGGCGGTGTCGACCGAGTGCTTTCGGCGCAAGCGGTCAGCACTGAAGCGGTCGCGCATGATGCGGGAGAGCCGGGCTTGGGCCAGGGTCGCGTCTGAGTCCATGGGCAGGTACTCGGCCGCGCCCATGGCCAGCGCGTGCAGCTCGGATGCTCGGCTCGGGCTGCTGGTGGCGAGGGCCCAGTGGACCGATCGCGATTGGGCCATGGCAGCTAGATGGGCAAGCTCGTCGTCCTCGACATGTTCGTCTTCGATCAACAGCAGCTCGGGCACCGCTTGGGCACGAAGCCGCTCGCGGGCCTCGTCAACGGTGGCGGCGACGAGCACCTCGCAGCTGTCGCGAATGCCAGCCAGCAGCCCTCCAATGCGACCGAGTCGGCCAGCGCCGAGCAGACCTGGGACAGCAACTCGATGGCGAGCGTGGTCAGCAGCGCTCCCTCACGGTCGATTCGGGCCTTGAGGGTCTCGCCCTCGAGGTACTCCATGGCGATGTAGTAGGTGGTGTCGCGGTCGGTGCCGAAGTCGTAGATGCGCACGATATTTGGGTGGCTCAGCCGCGCGCACAGCGACGCCTCGAGGAAGAAGCGGTTTCGGTAGTCGGGCCTGGATGTGCCCAAGCTGTTCAGGACCTTCACGGCGACCACGCGGTTCAGGGGCCGCTGAATGGCCTTGTACACATTGCCCATGCCACCCTTGTCGATGAACTCGACAAGCTGGAAGCGTCCGTCGAGGACGCGTCCGATGTCAGAGTCGGCGTGGGGCGGTTGGGGTGGAATGGCAGCGGTCTCGATGAAAAGCAGCGGCTAGCGTACCATTTCCGGCCGAGGTCGCCTCTACAGACTCCTTAGGAACGCCTCGAGGTCGTCGAGTTGATGGGGGTTGAGGTCACGTGTGGAGCCCATGCGACCGGACCGTGAGAACTCCAGTACATCGCGCAGGGTGGCTGCGCTGCCGTCGTGAAAGTAGGGAGCGGTGGCGGCGATTCCGACCAAGCCGGGGGTTGCAGCTGGGCGGTCGTCGAGGATGGGGGCGCTGCCGCCGTTGGTATAGAAGTCGCCGCTGTGGCAGCTGCTGCAGCCGACGTCTGGGTCATAGAACAGGTCTGCTCCCCGCTCCACCGCATCGGTGATCACACCCCTCGTCGGCACGTCCGGGACTTCGAAGGTGGCCACGTACTCCTCGATCGCCAGCAGGTCGGTGAACTCGAAGGCATTCAGGCGCGTCGTGGCGGTGATGGCCGCCTCCGCAGCGACTGTGTCGACCTCGTCGAACCAGGTGTAGGGAGCGGTGTGCGAGGCGGTCACCAGGGATGGCACCTGCACGAAGTTGTCGCCGATTCGCCATGTGAGGCCATCGGTGCGGTGCTCGAAGTGACAGGTCGAGCACGACACGGCGTTGGCGGGATCGGACACCCTGGGGTCGACCGAGGAGTTGAAGAGCTGGCGGCCTAGCTCCTGTTCCGCAGTCAGCGAAGTGTGCCAGAGCGCCTCGAAAGCTGGGTCTGCGGGGACGGTGGACAGGTCGCTGCTGCCCATCGGCATCAGGCGGGCATCACTCAGGGGGATGGCCTGGACGTTGCGTGCGATGTGGTTCGCCACAATGGCGGTGTCGAGGCTGGTGAACAGGACGTGGCTGGGGCCCACATCGGTGGACACGGTGCCGGACTTCGCAAATGTGCGCATGCCACCGCCGTTGACCAGCTCCCAGCTGCCTCGGACTGAATGGGTGACGTCGTCGGCGACCACCAAGGTATTGCTGGCGGACATGGGGGCGATGATCTGCTTCCACAGCGGGTCAAGTGTCACACTGGCCGGATAGCTACGGATGTCAGTCTCGATGAGGACGGCCTCGCTGTAGACCCAGCCGGTCTCGTGCACGGTCGCGAACACCACAGTCGGGTTGAACCGTTGGAGGGGCACGTTGCCCACCTGGCCGTAGTAGGTATTTGCTTCGAAGTCGTCGATGGCCGTGGCCAGCTCGACGAGTTTGCCGCCCGCGTCGACGTACAGTGCCGGGAAGACCAATGTGCCGCCATCCGCCGAGAAGCTCGGGTCGCCGGTGAATCGACCATTGAGCGCACCTGCTGACAGTGAACCAGCAGTGAGCAGAGCAGAAGGGATGGCGTGTCGGTCGGCGGTCCCGGTTTTTAGGTTCAGGCTGAAGCTGAAGGAGCCGAGGGCTGGCGCGACGTGCAGGGCACTTCCATCGGGTTTCAGGGCGAGCCATCTTGGCTGGTTTGGCACATGCCAGCGTCGAAGCTCAACGAGGCTGTCACCGTCGAGCTCGACGACCGCGTCGTCTTGAGAGCACGCCACATAGAAGCGTGCGCCGTCCTCTCGGGCCACGATGCCGAACGGCTCTGCACAGGTCTTCAGCACACGCTCGAATCGCGGCTGCATGCGGGTGCTTCGCCAGACAACGATCGAGTGCCGCCCCGATTGCGTGGCCAAAATCTTGCCGCCTGCCACCGCGACGCGATCGGCCCCGCCACCGGGAATCGGGGCTCGAAATGTCTCGATCCCCTGGACATCGAGCCCGACAAGATCCCCGTCAGGATGCACGGCGACAGCGGCCGAGCCAGCGCCGGTGTACAGCGCCAGCGTGCTGCTGCCGGTCGGGAATCGAGGATTTAGAAGGGTGGACGGGGCGGTCGGAATGTTGGCGCTGCCGGCTCCTAGGGCGAACCGGTCGAACGGGTCGGAGATCGGCTCGACGCTCGGCTCCGCTGAATGAATCTCACCGGTGGTCGAAAACGGACCACCACCACAAGCCAACAAGGCAGTAAGGACCAACATTTTGGACTCCAACGAGTCCGCGCTAGTCCCTCAGTGGCGCGAGGTCCTCAAACCCTTCAAACTGTCCTACCAGCCCTCTTCGAGCAGCACAGCGTCGGTGTTGATCATGATGTCGCCGACGCCACTGACCATCTGGCCGATCATGCCGTCTTCGGTGATCAGCCCGTCAGCCACGGTGGTCAGCTTGTTCCAGGACGCCGTCAGCCGCACGGTTTGGCCCGGCTCAGAGCCATAGAAGAGGTCGACCGAGAAGGACAGGTCGATGCAGTTGTTGCCGTTCTCGGCGCAGTTTCGCTCGGAGGTCCAGGAGCGCGCGACGATGGCGCTTGCACCATCAGCCAGCTCGACCCAGGCGTAGTCCTTGTACAGGGTGTACGGGATGTGCACGTTGAAGGCGCCGGCCTTGTCGATCTCATTCTCTGTCGAGATGGTGCCACTGCCGCTAGCAAAGGCTGCAGCGTCTCCGCTGACGATGGTGCGGTTGTAGACGTCGTAGCTGTCGGCATTCCAGGTCTGGTCTTGCCAGGTGATCAGGTCGGCATGCCCCAAGATGTCGTACGGGGACACCGCTCCGACTGCGACACCGATGATCGTGTCCAGAGGCGGATCGTCCGGGTACTCGACCGCCATCACCTCGTCGGCGGTCAGGTCGGGCAAGACGTACCCATCGGGCAGGGTCTCGGGCACGCCATCGGTGTCCAGCCAGTCCGCCACGTTCTGCATGCCACTGCCCAGGTTCTCGGGATCTTCCCAGTGCTGAAACAGGTAGCCGGACAGGCCTTCGACGTCCTCGGGAACCGGTTCCCTGGACTTTGCGCAGCCGACGACAAGGGGCAGCATCAGGATGGCAAGGCGCATGGTCACACTCTCTACGATGCCAGATACCCTCGGCATCGCTCCGTTGTCAATCAATTGATTGAGGAGGGTGCCCGCTGCGAACCGCGCCGCTCATTCTCGCAGCTGTGCGGCCTTGGCGGTGGCGCCGTACTGTTCCCAGGCATCGGCAGCTTCGTCCATGCGTCCGGCCAGCTCGAGGGCCCAGCCGAGCATGTGCCGATCGTCGTGCTCGGTGGCGGCGGCGATGGCTCGCTCGACGTGCACGGGGGTCGGATGGACCTCGGCGTGAGCAACGGCGGCCCGGGCCGCAAAGTTCTCGGGGCAGACATCCGCGAGGCCGTCGAGGAACTTCAGGGCTCGTCGGATGGTGAAGTGAAGCTGCGGAGTCTCCATCCAGCTGGCTTGGGGCAGCAGACGGGCCGCCGAGACGGCCTCTGCGAAACAGATGACCATCTGGGCCAGGGTGCAGATGACGTCTTCCCAGTAGGTCCTGCCCTGCTGTGCGGCCTCCCAGGCGGCGCGGGGGTGGCCGAAGTGCGTCTCGAGCTGGAAGCGCGCATTGGAGTAGGTGACCCGGGCCACCTTCGCTTCGGGAATGTTGCTTGGATCGAGCTGCTGCAGCACGGCGCGCGGATCATCGAGCTTGCCCTCCAAGAAGTCGCAGGCGCACTTCGACAGTTCGGCGCTGCGCATCCAGTCCTGCATGTTGGACCGAACCCCTTCAGTGAGCAGGACGCTTGCCGTGTCCCGCACCCCTTGCAAACTCGGCCCCAGTGCGCGCTCCTGATCGAGCTGCAGCAGTCGGATCAGCAGGGAGTCCAGCACGTGTTCCGGACCGATTTGAATGGCCTCCTCCAACAGCGCGCGCGACTCCGAAATCGGTCGCACCATCGCCATGGGGAAGCCCCCCAGAATCGCGTAAACCCAAGGCTTTCGGTTGTCCGGCAGCTTCGTCCGAGCTTCGACCTCGCGTGCACAGGCGACCCACTCGGCGCACTCGTGCCACCGCTCGAACACACCGCCGACGACCAGGGCGTAGCCGCCTAGTGCGGCTGTAGATGCGGGAGTGAGCCCATCTTGTACGAGCAGCTCCATGGTGCGAAAGGTCATGGTGCCGATCAGCTCTGAGCCTTCTCTATAGGCCATGCTGCCGTACATAGAGGTCAGGTGCATGGTCTCGATCGTCGCCTGTTCCGTGCACAAGGGCAGCGCGGCAACCTGGGCGGGGCCGATTCCCCGCAGCGCCCACCGGGTCTTGGCGAGCTGCAGCAGCATGCCGCTGGGACCGGGATTGGCAGAGAAGTGCAGCCCCAATCGGGACAGTCCCTGGCGCATCCGATCTGAGGCCTCGTCGTCCTTGCCGACGCGCTGCAGCATGCGGGCGCTGCAGGTGTACAGAGCCCGGATTCTCGCTGGTTCTGTGGTCGCCTGTGAACGCAGCTCGAATTGCCGCTCTGCCAGTTGATAGGCTCCGTTCCGGTACATCGCCTGCAGCTCGATCAACGACAGTTCGAACTGAAGGGAGTCGTCCCGGTCGCCGAGCACCCGCATGGCGGCTTCGGTAAAGTCCAGACAGCGCGATTGGTCGTTCACCCACTGCGCTCCTTCGGCCGCGCGACGCATCAGTTCAGCCGCCGCTATGCGCTGCTCATCTCGCAGTGCCGCATCGGCGAATCCATAGTGGGTGGCGGCGGCGTACAGAACGGGCCAGTTGGTGGATGAGGTCTTGTTGGCGAGCGCTTCCGCGAGTCGCGCGTGCAGCTGTTCGGTGCCCGACGCGTCGAGCTGCCGGGCCTCGATGGTCTCGCGAACCCGGTCGTGGTACGGCTTGAGCGTGCGCTGACCCACGCGACCCTCCACTCGGATGAGCTGCGCGGTCTTGAGTCGCTGCGCAGCGAGGGCACAGTCCACTTTCGGACGTTCGATGCAGGCTGCCAGCAGGTCGAGGTCAAGGCCGATGCGCGCGGTACAGATCGCCTCAAGCACGACGCGGTCGAGTTCCTTCATGTTCTCGATGCGGGTGTCGAGTGCGTCTGTGAGCTGAGCGGGGTGCTCTGCTTGTCCCTGGCTCGCGACAAAACGAGCCAGCTCCTTGAGCATGAGGGGGTGGCCGCCAGCCTCGTCGGCGAGGGTCTGACGGTGTGCGTCGCTGAGTTGATCCCACCCGTGACTCAGCAGGGCGTCGCTGTCATCGGCGCTAAGACCCCGCAGTTCCAGGACTTCGAAGTGCAGCGCCCACTCCGGCGATGCCTTGCCAAGACGGCGCAGCGGATCGCGTTCGGGGGCGGTTGGCCGGGCGGTGGCCAGCAAGGTGGTTGGCCATGGGCCCACCGCCAACAACTCGGCCAGAAAGGCGAGGCTAGCATCGTCAACCCACTGCAGATCGTCGATGAACAGCACCAGCGGAGCGCGACGGGACATCGCGCTCAGGACGCTGTGCAGTGCCGCGGCTGCTCGAGCGAAGTCGTTGCCACGAGTCGGTGCTGCAGTCATGGCGCGGTTGACCACTGGCACCCGAGCGAGCACGGGAAATGCAGCCACCAATGGCCCGATGTCCGCCGGCATCAACAAGGCGGCGTCGACGGCAGAGAGCGACAGCAGGTGATGCGACAGCCCGTCGACGATTCCGTCCAGAGCGTTCAGTGGCACGGCTTCTTGGGCGTGGCAGCGCGAGCGCAACACGACCGCCTGGTTGCGCAGGCTCTGCAGGAACTCTGCAACCAGCGCGCTCTTTCCGAGGCCGGCCTCACCTCGCACCAGCAGCCCGGTGAGATCGGTCTGGGCGCGGTCGTACACCGTCTTCAGGTGCGCCAGTTCATTCACGCGACCGAAGAACTGCTCCCGAACGGTGGGCTGCAGCTCCAGCTCCAGGGTTGGAGCCGCGGCGAGTACCTGCAGGATGGCCTCGGCTGCTGGCCTGCGACCCGGTTCTGGATCGAGCAGCTGCACCGCGAGTCGATCGAGGTCGCTCGGAATGCCGCCCATCAGCTCAGAAGGTGGCACCGGGGGTCGGCGTTGCTTCTCGGCGATGATCTGCGCCGCGCCGCCCCGATAGGGCATCTGGCCGGTCAGACCCGCGTAGAGCATGGCCCCGACGGCATAGAAATCTGCCGGTGGACCGAGCTTGGCACCGGTGGCTTGCTCGGGCGCCATCGTTGCAATCGAGCCCTCCAGGCGTCCCTCGGTGGCCCCCGACTCATCGCCAAACCCGCGAATCAAGCCGAAGTCCATGAGCACGACACGCCCGTCGTCGGTCACCAGCACGTTGGAGGACTTCACATCACAGTGCACACGCCCAAGCTGGTGCAAGTGGTGCAGCGCCTCGACGAGCTGGGTCGCGGTCTTGCGCAGGCGCTGTTCGTCGAACTGCGCGGCTCCGTCTGGAGCGTTCCCGGGCACGACTCCAGTGAGCGTGCTGGTGCCGGTGAGCTCCATCGTCGGTTCAGCCGCGGTGGGAGCCCAGTCGCTGACCCAGTCTTGAAAGGGCTGGCCCACAACCAGCTCCATCGTAAAGAACCAGCGCCCGTCTTCGCAGTGCAGCTCGTCGAGCTGCACGAGTCCGGGATGCTGAATGTCGGCGAGGGCGCGAAATTCCTGCTTGAGGCGGTAGACCCCTTGGGGGCTCACTTCGTGCAGGGTCTTGAGCGCGACAAGGCGCTGGGACTGTGTGTCCAGCGCCTCGTACACCACCCCCATGCCGCCGGCACCGAGGGTCCGGCGTATGTCGAAGCGGGTCGACTGCATGGGGGTCATCGCGTTCATACTAGCTTTCGCAGGCTTTGAAGACGGCGGTGTCGAAGATGTGCTCGAACGAAGCGAGCTTGCCGTCTTTGATCTTGAGCACATGGACGAAGGGGCTGGTGGCGGACTTGCCGGTCGCCAGGTAGCGGCCCTCTTCGACGCCGCGCACATAGACGGTGTCTCCATCTTCGACGATGCCGATGAGTGCGGTGTGCTTCCACTCCCAGGTGGCGGCCAGCGGCATGAACAGGTTGGTGAGGATGTCCTGCGCTCCCACCCACTGGCCGGCCAGGGTGCTGCCTTCGGGCTCGAGCCAGACACACTCGGGGTGCAGATTGCCCAAGAAGGCTTCGATCTCTCCCTTGGCGAATTGGTCGAGGCTGTTCATGACGAGGTCTGTATTGGCGGACATTTGATGTTCTCTCTGGTTGGGGTGTCGGGCCGGATGTCGGCCTCCCCCAGGACAAAAGCAAGTCCCGTGCCACATCTCTTGAACGGACAAACCTGGATTTTCGAGAGGAGACACGGCGTTGAGACGTCTCTTTGGGATGTCTCTGAGCTTGGTTGGCCTCTGAGGGTTGCTACCGGTAGGCAGCGACGTCCAATGCATAGGCATCGAGCCAGCGGTAGATCTGCTGTCGGCGCACACCGAGAGCCGAAGCCACCGCTCCGATATTGCCCGAGTGTGCCCAGAGTGCCTGTTCGAACTCGCCCTTGCTTGGCTTGCTGACTCGTTTTTTGGGCGCTTGCGTCTCGGCCACCGGCGCGCTCTTAGTCAAACGCGCCTGAGCCGCGAGGGCGGTCTGCACACCAGGAGTCAGTCCAAGGGTGCCGTCGGTCGCCTCGCCGACCGAGCCCAGCAGCACCTGTTCGAGGCCGCGCACGTTGAGGGGCCAGGGTGCATCGAGCAGTGCCCAGACCAGCTCTGGTGTGAGTCGCATCGGCTGGTCGGCGCGCTGCATCAGGTGGTGTGCCAGCCAGCCGATGTCGCCCCGTCGCTCGATGAGCGACGGGACTTCGATGACACTTCCGATCAGCCTGGCGTACAGGTCGGCGCGGAAGCTTCCTTCGTTCACGCGATCCACCAGGTCCTCGTTGGTGGCGGCGACCACGCGGGTCACGCACGGCTCCTCGCGGCTGGCACCAACCGGGCGGACCATGCCCTCTTGAAGTGCGCGCAGCAGCTTGGGCTGCAGGTCGAGGGGCAGCGTTGCGATCTCATCGAGGAATAGGGTGCCGCCGGCGGCTCGCTGAAACAGGCCTGGCTTTGCCCGGTCGGCGCCGGTGAACGCGCCGCGTACGTGCCCGAACAGCTCGGACTCGGCAAGCTGGGTGGACAGTGTGGCGCAGTTGAGGGCGACAAACGCCCCGGCCAGCTCGCTGACGGCGTGGACTTGTCGGGCGACGCGCTCCTTGCCGGCACCGGTCGGACCCAAGATGACGACGGGCAGGCGGTGGGCACAGGTGGCGGCGACGCTGGTTCGCAGGCGGTGGGCTGTCCAGCTGACTCCGCCGAGCAGGCTTGCGGGTGGTCCAGCACGAAACGGGGGCTCGACGCACAGCTGCAGGAATGTGCCGCCGACCTGCATGACTTCCCCATCCGCCAATGTGATGGAATCGACGCGTTCGGCGTGTTGGAAGCTGCCGTTCTTGCTGCCGAGATCGCGCACGGCGATGGACTCCCCGTCGGCGGCGACCCGAATGGTGGCGTGCTTGCTCGAGATTCGCGAGTCCGTCAGCGAGCGCTGTCCGATGATCGTGTTGCGTCCGATCGTCAGGGTCTCGCCTGCGACGAGGGTCAATCGGTCGCCGATGCGGGTGGGATCGGGGCCGTAGACCAGCATCAGGACCGGACCTGGCGCATCAGCAGATGGTCCGGTGCCGTGTTGTGTCAGCGTGGCGGTCTCGTCCATGAGCCTGTTTATGCCACAGCGGGTTACTGGCGCGGCATCGCAATGGGAGGGCTCCCCGAATGGCCCAGGTCGAAACCGTCACGGCAAATAATTGGACTCCAAAGGGCGAGGTCGAAGTCTACGGTCCCGATCGCCCACAGCACCGCAAGCAGCTGGTGTTCTTTGGTGGCATCCCCGGCGAGCGCGCCCAGGTCAAGGTGACCAGCGTCGGCAAGAACCGCGCATACGGCTTCTGGGTTGATTCGGAGCAGCCGAGCCCTGTCCGCGTCACCCCTCCCTGCGAAAAATTCGGTCCCTGTGGTGGCTGCCCGCTCATGCACGTGACGCCCAAGGCCGCGTCTGAGATCAAGCGCGACATGATGGCCAACACCCTGCGCGAAGCCGGTCTGGGCGATGTGCCCATCGGCAAGTGGCACGACTGTCCCGACGGCCAAGAGAACTTCCGCCATGTCGTCAAGATCGGCTGGGGGCGCAGTGACAAGGGTCGCATTCGCCTGGGAGCCTGGGGCCGCAACCAGCGCCACATCATTCCGATTCCGCACTGCAATGTGGCCACGCCGACCCTTCGACGCGCCATGAACGCGCTGGCTCACCACGCCATCGAGATGGAGCTGTGGCCGTGGGAACGGCAGACCGGAGCCGGCGTCATGCGCTCGGCAGTCCTGCGTCAGTCGCGCACCACCGGTGAGATCATGGTCACGCTGATTGCCGGCAAGCGCATTCGGCAGCTGACCGACTATGCCGAGGCCATCGCCAACGGTGTCTCTGAGGTCGTCGGCGTCTGGCTGCACGTCAACGACGACCCGGGCAACTCGATCTATGTGCGCGACGGAGACGGCGTGCTCGGAGTGCGTGCCCTGTGCGGCAAAGCGACGATCGATGAAGAGCTGAACGGCATCCGCTACGGCATTGGTCCTGGCGACTTCTTCCAGACCAATCCGTCCGTGGCCGAGGTGCTGTACGCCCGCACCATCGAGCGACTGCAGCTCGAAGAGGGTGTGCCGGTCTTGGACCTGTTCTGTGGCGTCGGCGGATTCGCCCTGCAGGCCGCTCGGGTGACCGGCTGGGCCTTGGGCATCGAGGACATCGACAGTGCTGTACAGCGTGCCCGCGAGGCCGCTCGTCGCAATGAGATTCGCGGGGCCGAGTTCTTGTCCGACCGCGTGGACCTCGCACTGCCCGACCTTCAGAAGCGTCTGGGCAAAAAGCGCCCGGTCATCACCGTCAATCCTCCCCGTCGAGGACTCGAGCCGAGTGTGATCGAGGGCATGCTTGCGCTCAACCCGCGCAAGATCGCCTACATCAGCTGTGGAGCTCGTGCCTTGGCGCGAGACTTGGCGATCTTCCGTACCGCAGGCTTCGATATCGGCGAGGTCGAGCTGTTCGACATGTTCCCGAATACCGCCCACTACGAGAGCCTGACCGTGTTGACGGCTCCCGACGCAGACAGCGTGACCAGCCGCGCTCCACGGCGCAAGGTGGTCAGGAAATAGGACGAGGGCGAGGCGAAGCTCTCCGCTCCTTGTCCAATGAATGTTCCTCCAGACTCACCAAGGAGCGGCGAGCTTCGCCTCGCCGGTGGTAGATTCCCAATCGTGCGAAAGCTGATCCTTGCTGCCTTGGCCCTTGGCGCCGCCTCTCCGGCGAGTGCCCAGGGTTTCTTCACACTCGATGCGGTGTTCGTGTCGCGCTTTCTGGCGCAGCCCGACAGCCTCGATGCCGAGGCCCAGGAGCTACATCGGCTGCTCGAGAAGTACCTGTCTGACAGCTTCTTGGTGACGCCGCTCGACAGCGTGCTGGCCTTTGATGACTACTCGGCGGCGGTGTACCTCGAGAACTGCCCACCGGCTGAATACAACGAGTGTTCCTACGTCATCGCCAGCCGTGCCAAGGCGAATTGGGCCATCACCGCGCGCTATTCGTCCGAAGATTCCTTCGACAGCTTCGCGCCGCGCAACGTCGACATCTCGATCATCGACGTCGAGAGCAGCCGGGCGGTCATTTCCTTTGGGGCGAGTGTCGCGTCAGACAAGGAAGATGTGTTCGCCCAGGGCGTGGCCGGGGTGCTGAACAAGATCATCCAGGGCGAGCGAGACATCACGGACATCCGCGAGGACATGGTCGACGACAAGGCCGTCTGGGAGCATCGCCGCGAGGTTGCTGCGGCCGCCGCCGAAGAGCTCGCGGGCTACGAAGACATCGATCTGATCGTGCGTGGCATGGAGTTCGAAGACGAGCTCGACAAGCCCAAGATGAAGATCGACGACCTGTCTGAATACGACGATCGCGACGACGAAGGCCCTTGGGAACGGCTCAACATGAGTCGCGAGGAGTTCGTTCGCTACAAGAACAGCGGTCGAAGCTTGGTCAACTGGCGTGAGTTGGGCAATGGACGCACTCGGCGGGTGCTGGTCAAGATCCTCGGCAGCACCGGCGCGGGTCCGTACCACCACCGCTTTGACGGCCGTACAGCGCTGGATGACGACACCCTTCAGCCGGTCGAGGTCGATGTCTACCAAGAGGTTCAGACCGGCGGCTTTGTCGGCGGCACCTTCGAAGTGGGCTTTGGCATCACCCCGACCATCGACGTGGCTTTTGGCACCACCCTGCGCACGGGTACCTACACCACCTTCTTTCACCAAGAAAAGGTCGGCGATCCCGAGCCCGAGCGCTTCGACATCGTCGTTCCCTGGTTCACGCCCAGCTACACCATCTCAGGCACCTACGCCCCGCTGCCAACCAGCGGCGTGCGGCCGTTCGGCACCGGCGGCTTGACCCAGTGGGTGGGCAGCTCTGTCCACCAGGTTGTCGGCGATCAAATGCCCCGTGAAGTGGCAGAGTTGGCGGGTGTAGGAGGCTTCCCCGCCCCCAAGTTCATCATGCTCAACGCCGGCGGTGGCCTCGAGGCCCGCATGGGTGATCAGCTCGACTTCGTGCTCAAGGCGAGCATGCAGTACAAGCTCGTCGGCAAGTCACTCGAGCAGTTCCACTCGGGTCCCGAGGTGCTGTACACGCGCGGCATTCCTACCGGTGGCGGCAGCATCGGCTTCAGCATCGGAGCGGGCATCATCTTGCGCCTGGCGCCATTTGGGGTGCCCAAGGTCGAAGGCGAGAGCGATCCCCTGTGGGATGACGAGCCGATCGAAGACTTCTAGGCTCCGGCCAGCAGGCGTAATCATCCGGTTTCGCGACCGTGCGTTAGGGTCGCGACCGAATGTCCTCCCCCCATGTCACTCCCGGCCCATACAGCAAGCTCGCTCGATGGGTGATGGACCACAAGGCCCTGACCCTGGGCCTCTCAGCGCTGCTGTTCGTGGTCTCGGTGGTCATCGGCCTGCCGCCAGATGTCGACGCCAACCTGCTGGCATTGCTGCCCAAGCACGAGCCGACCGCGATTGCGCTGCGAAAGCTGGCCGACGAAGAGGGCGGCGCCAACCTGCTGACCCTGGCCTTCGAAGGCGACGATCCCGCCAAGCTAGAGACCGAGCTCGACGAGCTTGTCATCGCGTTCGAGGCGCTTCCCACGGTCAACTTTGCCCTGCACGAGTTCGACGAGGAGCTGGCCTTTCGCATTGGCCTGATGAGCTTCACCCCCGACGAGCTCGGGCAGCTCAACGTGCGCCTTCAGGGCGCGCTCGCCATGGGGCCGGCGCTCAACCCGGTGGTCGCCCAGAAATTGCTGGACATGGGGCCGGTCACTGAGCGCATCGCCAAGGCCGGCGAGACCAATCTGTTCAGCAAGGACGACGGCAAGGGACGCATCATCGTGCGCCCGAACGGCTCCAACATGGACCCGGTGTTCTCTGAGTCCCTCATCTCCGAGGTCGAGGGCATCATTGAAGCGGCCGACTTGGGTGCGAGCGGAGTCACCCATACCTTCTCGGGCGGCGGCTACTACAACACCGTCAGCGACATCCGGGGCATCCGCAAGGATCTGATCAAGACATCGATCATGAGCGGCGGTCTGGTCCTGTTCATCCTGTTGGTGTCGTTCCGCGGCTGGCGACCCATCGTCATCGTCATTCCGCCGCTGGTCCTGGCCAACACGATCAACCTGGCCATCTCAGAGCTAGGCATCGGCAGCCTGAACACGTACACCAGCTTCGGAACAGCCATCTTGATCGGACTGGGCATTGCCTTCGCCGTGCACTTGCTGGGGCGCTACCAAGAAGAAAAGCTGTTGGGCTACGACACCGAGGTCGCCATCGAGCGCGCCTGGGACATCACCGGCCCCCCGAACATGACGGCCGCGCTGACCTCGGCTGCGGGTTTTTTGGCGCTGTCTGTGGGGCAGTTCCGCGGCTTCTACCAGATGGGCGTGGTGCTGTCTGTCGGCCTGATGCTGTCGCTCATCGCGATTCTGATCATGCTGCCGGCGCTCATTCCACTGCTGGACCCCGAGCCCAAGCCGATGCTGGGTGCGCGCCAAGACATCCCGCGCAGCACGACCAGCAGCTATGCCGGAGCCCCGGCGGCCCTGATGATTGCCACGGTGCTGACCATGGTGATTGGTGTCGCCAACCTGCCTGGACCCGATGACTTTCTGTACGACTTGTCGCAGATGCGCCGTGGAGGCCAAGCCTACGACGAGCTGACCGAAGAAGAGCGCAAGCTGGCCAAGGATTCCTACGCGCCCATTGTCGTCTCATACGGAAGCCTCGAAGAGCTGCGCAAGGGCCACTACCGGCTGCAGCACTTGATCGAAGAAGAGCGCCTGCCGCACATCAGTCGCGTCATCTCGATCGAGAATGTCATTCCTCACGACCAGGCGGCCCGCGTCGAACAGCTGACCAAGCTGGTCGAGCTGTCGCAGCACAAGAACCTGCGCTATCTGCCTGTGCCCATCGCCAAGCCGCTGGTGCGCTTGCGCAAGCTC
>CAYYHT010000025.1:0-23642 GCA_964471355.1 uncultured Enterobacteriaceae bacterium | reverse complement strand
TGTGAACCGTTCCCAGTGAGCCATCATGGCCCGTGTTCATGGCCGTGAGCACGTCGACGGCCTCGCCGCCACGAATCTCTCCCAGGATGATGCGGTCTGGGCGCATTCGAAGGCAGTTCTTGACGAGGTCACGGGCGCTGACGGCACCCTTGCCTTCGAGGTTGGCCGGTCGGGTCTCGAGGCGCACAATGTGCGGAGCCTGCAGCTGCAGTTCCGCCGCGTCTTCGATGGTGATGACTCGGTCCTGTTCTGGAATGAACGAGGACAGGCAGTTGAGCAGCGTTGTCTTTCCGGAGCCCGTACCGCCACTGATGATGGTGTTCAGACCGCAAGAGACGGCACCCTTGAGCACCTCCATCATGGGGCGTGGGCACGAGCCAAAGGAGATCAGGTCTTCGGGACCGATCGGAACGGTGCCGAATCGACGAATCGATACCGCCGCGCCATCGATGGCGAGCGGCGGAATGATTGCGTTGAAACGAGAGCCGTCGATCATGCGCGCATCGACCATCGGGTTTGATTCGTCGACACGACGACCAACAACCGAGATGATTCGGTCGATAATCTGAAGCAGATGTCGGTTGTCATTGAACTTGCAGTTCGTCATGACCATCTTGCCCTTGCGTTCGACGAACACGCAGTCGGGGCCGTTGATCATGATATCGGTGACCGCTGGATCGCGGAGCAGAGGCTCGAGCGGCCCGAGGCCCAAGATGTTGTCGAGGATCTCGTCGACGAGGCGCTCGCGCTCCATGCGATTGAGAGGCAGAGCTCGGGCTTCGACGCGTTCGGTCAGCTGGACCTTGAGGCTCTCGTAGAGCTCGTCACGATCGGTTTCACCCACCTGCTCGAAGTCGAGGGACTCGATGACCTCGTTGTGGAGCTCAAGCTTGATCTCTTCGAAGCGCTTTTTGTCGACGCGGCCACCAGGGCCACCGCCGCCGCCGCCGCCACCGCGACGACCTTGTGCTCCCCGAACTCGGTCGATCAGTCGTGTGCCACCCATTTCCGATTACCCCCCGCGGCCAAACAGCCCGCTGAACCAGCCGCCTTCTCCAGACGGTTCACCCTCGCCTTCTTCATCATCGTCATCGTCGTCGAGATCGTCTTCGTCCGTCAGCAGAATGACCAGCTTTGATATGTCTTTTGCGGTGTCGCTCTTTCGATTGACCTCGCGAATCAGCTGGCCTTCATTGATGGCTTGATCGACTGTGGTCGGGTCATCAGCAATGGACACGGCGACTTTCAGGCCAAGGTTGGCCTCAATGTCGGCGCTGCCGATGTACTGCCCCTTGCGCGACCGGTTGACCACCAGTCGGATGCGCTCCTTCTCGATACCCATGACTTCAAAATACTTCATGCGGCGGAAAGCGTCGCGTACAGAGATGACATCGGGGGTCGAAACGAGCACGATCAGGTCCGAGACCTGAAGCGCCAGAGTGGAACCGTCGTTGAGATGGGAGCCGCAGTCCATCAAGACGAACATGTAGCCCTTGGCTGCAATTCGGATGATGTTGTAGACGTCGTCCTGGGTGTATTCGCCGACCTTGGCGAGCTCGTTGGGCTGCGCCAGAATGTGGGCCTTGGACTTGTGAACCACCACGCTGCTGGTGAGCATGCGCTCGTCGAGGCGTTCGGCGCGGGGAAGGACATCGGCCAGCGTGTCTTTGGGAGTCACGTCCAGCATTGATGCACAGTCGCCCATGCCAAAGTCGAGGTCGACCAAGATGACACGGTGGATTGCGGCAAGCTCGGTGGCCAAGTGACCGACCAGCGTTGTCACGCCAACACCGCCCTTGGCGCCCAAGAACGAGACCACCAGGCCCTGCTCTTCGTCGTCACCGGAATCGAAGGCTGCATCGTGCACAACCTGCCGAAGTCGCTGGCTGTCTTGAGGCAGCACGACGAATTCTTTGTAGCCGACGCGCATGGCCGACAAGATGACGCTGGCGTCGCCTTCGTCGGACAGGGCGATCAGGGTGGCTCGTGGAATTTCTTTGGTCAGCGACTCGGCCAGCGCCAGGGCGCCGTCCATGGACTCTTGAAAGCCGACGATGACGACGTCGGGCTTGGAGCGCTTTGCGTGTCCAATGGCGTCGCCGAATGAGATGGACTTGTCAGGCAGCACGGCCTCGGCTGCCAGCGTCTCGCGAACCATGCCCATGGCGTCGGAACTCAGTCCGACGAGCATGCAATTTGCAGCGCCTTTCGCTCCTCCGAAACTTCTCAACTCATGCCTCCTTAGCGCTGCAGGCCGACATCGCCGGTGGGCGACGCGGTGCGACTACCCGGGCGGGTGTCGAGGCCGAGCAGGAACAGCTCAATATCGTTGGGGTTGTTGTTCTCGGTCGTTCCTGGGGGAGCCGGGACCTCGGCCGGACCCAAGGGGCGGACCAAGCGCGGCGTCACGAAGATGACCAGTTCATTCTCTTCGCGGGTGTGGCGAACGACGCGGAACAGAGCGCCGACGATTGGAATGGATCCGAGTCCAGGAATCTGGTCGATGGAAGAGACGGTGCTCTCGCTGAGCAACCCGGCCATGGCGAAGGTCATGCCGCTGTCGATTCGCACGTGACTCTGGGTCTTGCGGCTGATGAAGCCTGGAACGTCGATGCCGCTGATGCGAGACGCGACCGAGAAGTCGGGCTCGGAGACTTCGATGTAGACGCGCAGGTCGATGGTGGTTCCGCCGAGAACGGTGGGAACGAAGACCAGCTTGACGCCGTAGTCCTTGAACTGAATTTGCACAGCGCCAGTGGCTGACGGCGTGGCGACTGGAAGCTCACCACCGGCGAGGAACTCGGCCTTTTGACCGGAGAGAGCCACGAGGGTGGGCTGGGCCAGCACCTTGGACAGTCGATTGCGGCTGAGGACGTCGATGCGCGCAGCCACGTTGTAGGGGGCGCCAATCCAGCCCATGATGTCGAACCCGTCGGGGCCGGCACTCGGGACCAAGCCAGAGTTGATGATGTCGCCGAGGCTTGTGTTGCTGACTCCCTGGCCAAGAACGGGCAGTCCGGACGCGGCGTTGTTGATTCCGCCGGAGATGGCGCTGTTGCCAGCCAGAAGGTTGATGCCGAGCTCGCGGGTGCCGCTGCGGGACACCTCGGCGAAGACGACCTCGAGTTGGACTTGGTGGTCACCACCGACAGACATCAGGTTGATGAACTCTTCGTCGTAGACCGAAGACATCAGGGCGACTTGTTCGAGGGTATTGAGGTCATCGACCCGGCCCTCGACGACGATGCGGCCGTTGAGAGGGAAGATGCTTGGGGCCTCGCCCTCGACGATGTCATCGACGCGGCGGATGAGGTCGGACAGGTCGCGATGGACCGTGATTTCATAGATGATCGGCGCGGTGCCTTGACCGAGCTGAATGACCAAGTCCGTGCTGCCGACCGAGATGCCCTGCACCTGGATCTTGCTGCCGGAACCGAGGGTCACGACGTCGGCGACGTCGGGGTCGGTGATCGCGATCGCCGTTGCGTTGGCCGGGGTCTCGAGCACGACACTCTTTCCGAGTTCGATATCGAGCCAATCAGCGCGGCCATCCTGCGCCGTGGCGACGCCGGACACCACCAAGTAGAAGACGGCCAGAAGCGCGGTTGCGAAGTTCAGAGCGAGTCGCATCAGTGTGGACCTTCCAATGGGGACGATGGGTTCGTCACGGGGTGCGGCCGGAGTCTCTCACAACCGACGTCAAAAGTCAGTGGTCGGACTAGCCGCCGGTGACATTCCTGCCGCGGATGATGACCGGGCCTGTCGGCTTCGCCACTTCCTTGACCTTGCGAATCTTGGGCTTGGCCTTGCGCAGGGCCTGCTTGCTGGGCTTCACGTCCTTGACGACGATCTGCTCCCTTCCGATGAGCTTGGCGATGGTGGCTGCACCATCAAACTCTTTCTTCTCGACGTCGACGTCGTTGCGAAGGGTCAGCGTCAACTTGCCTTGTGCCGCACTGTGAGCGAGTAACTCGCCATCTTGCGGGGTGATGGCCACGGTGACGGACGGCTTGTAGTTGCGCATGTCGATTTCGGTGGCGCGTCCGCCGAGGCGGTTGTCGACTGCGAGGACCTTGACCGCCTGCAGGAGCGTCGTGGTGGTGTACACCTTGCTGGACGACTGGATGGTCACCAGGATGTCGACGTAGTTGCCAGGATTGAGGAAGCCGGAAACCGAGCTGGCGTCTTCGATGTTGACCGACACGGCGCGCATTCCGCGCGGAATGATGGCGTTGAGACCCACTCCAGCGTCTACGGTCGCCAGGCGCTCGATGCGCAGCAGTTCGTCACCCAGGACGCGTTCGAGTGGAACGCGGTCCACAGCCTCTTCGATGTCGAGGAAAGTCCCGTCGGGCACGAAGGCGGGGGGCAGCTCGACGTACTTCAGCTGCTCGGCCTTGATCGAGGCGCCTTGGAACAGCTCGGAGCCGGCGGCGACAACGCGCACCATCTCTTCCTTTTCTTGTGCCTTGGCGAGTTCTTCTTGGAAGCCCTGGAAGAGGTTGTAGATGACCGCCGTTGCCGAAACTGCCGCGATCAATGACACCACGAGAAATGCTGCTGCTCTTCCTCGTCCGCCTGTCTGCCTGCGAGCCATGCTCGATACCCCCGAATGGATCTGTAAAAACGCCGCCGATTGTAACTCAGCGTGCGGGTCCAAGGACAAAAAACCGCCCAGCACGGGGCCGGGCGGTTTTGCGATGCGATTGTGGGCCGAAGCCCAATCGCTAAATGACTAGCCGACCTTGGTGGCGACCGTGTTGAACTTGGACGACATGGTCGTTCCAATGAGGCTCAGCGCGGTAATCAGAACGACAGCGATGAGGGCGGCGATGAGGCCGTACTCGATTGCGGTGGCGCCGGACTCGTCATTGATGAACTTGGTAAGCATGTTGACTCCAAAATTTTAATTTGCGGACGGAGCAAGGCTCCGCGCCTCGCTGCATTAGTGTGTATCCCCATCGGACGCTAGACAAGAAATTTGTGAAAAAGATTTTTTTCCTAAGCGAAAATGCCCTTGCAATGCGCCGCTACGGCCGCAAAAGTTTTTCGGCGTCGTCAGGAAAACGTCAACCGCCGGTCGCGCGTTCGGGAATCGACAGGGCGACTTGGCCTTGCTGGGCGGCCCACAGACGGTCCCCCCACAGTTGTTCTCGCCAGGGGCCGATCAGCTGCGCTTGTTCGTCGCGCGACTCAATTCCAACCGCCAGGAGGTCTGCAAGCCAGCTCGGCAAGACCAATCGTCGCGACCAAGACGCCTTGGCGCCATCGATGCGGGCGAGTGTTTCGAGCCAAGAGCGTCGCTCTGCATCGCGGGTGTACTCGCGCACATGGCGTGGCCACGCCCATTCTTGACGTTGGGATGCGCGCGACACGCACTCGAGCAAGTCTTGTCCGTGTCGCTTGACCACGCCCTTTGGAATCTTGCGAGGGGAGAGCGCGCGGCGGGACAAGGGCTGATGCCTCGCGAGCCACAGCAAGATTCCGTCGCTGACCACGCTGCGCGCTGGTTGATCGAGCTGACGGGCCAACTTCTCGCGCCAGCCCGAGAGCTCTTGCAGGACGGCCACTTGCTGTCGGTGGAGCACCTGTGTGCCTCGAATCTTGCGCCAAGAAAGGTCAACCGAAGGCGGATCGATGGCCTCAAGCGCCGCTTCTCGGCAGGCCATGTGCGCGATCTCGAGCCGTCCGAGACTCTCGACTTGCTCGACAAGCCGCTCGATCATGGACGGCAGCAGTTGGGCGTCGAGGGCGGCATAGGCCAGTTGCTCCTTGTCCAGCGGCCGTTTTGACCAGTCCGACAGCGTCTGGCCCTTCTGGACGGTCATGCCCAGCCAGCGCTCGGCGATGCGTTCGAAACGGCAAGGAAAGTCCGTGGCGCACAGCCCAGCCAGCACCTGTGTGTCGATGATGTCGTCGGGCACAGTCCCGAGCGCGCGCTGCATCAGCACGATGTCGTAGTAGCCACCGTGGAGCATCCACGGGGTGGTTCTGAGACCCTCGGCAACCGTTTCGAGGGCTCCCTTGACGAGTGGATCCACCAGGACGGTGCCAAAGTCGGGCACGTGAATCTGGACCAGCAGCAAGCGCGGATAGTACCGCCGTTCCGAGTGGAACTCGGTGTCGATGGCGATGCGGTCGGCCTCGGCGATTGCCGCGGCCGCTTCTTGGAGCTCGGAGGTGGACGCTATGTGCGACATGCACGCTCAATAGCACGCACGCTGGCTACCAGACCCAGCCTGTTCGCCATCCCGTTTGCCGGTTTCCGATCCACCGCTCGGTAGGCGCACCGTAGCCACGCAGTTCGCAGACCCAACTGTTCTCTGCGCGCTCGAGGTGGATCTCGCGCCAGCCGCCTTGGCCAACGGGCGTCGCAAGTGCGTTGAGTGCTTCGTCGTCGAGGGTGGGAGGGCGGTCAACACCCGCCAGATCCTCGATCACTCCGCCCACGTAGGCGAAGAGTGCGGCGTGCAGCACCTGTTGGCTGCGGGTGTAGAGCACAGCGCGGTCGGCGTCGTAGAAGACCATCGCCAGAAGACGATCGGATCCAACGGGCAACGCAGAGTGCGGATCGGCCAGAATGGCCACCGGACTCGGTGGATCGCCCCCCGGAGCGTGCAGAACCGAACTTGGCGCCTCAAGGTGCAACAAGGCGCGGGCGGGCACAGGGCGGCTTGAGGACACGCCCCAGGTCTCGCGCATGTCGTACAGGTGGCCCGACAGATCCATTCGCGCATCGAGCTCGGCGAGCAAGAGTGCTGGAAGTGAGGCCACGTGCAGCGCCCAGAGTCCATCGCCCTCGTCGTGGACCGCGTACGACGTCCAAGATGTTCTGGGAAGCGGGGAAACAGCGGTGTTTCCGATCGTTCTAAGTCCCTCGACGATCCTCATGGGTGCCCCTGGAGTGCTCGGAAGCTACAGCCGATGGGAATCAGCCGCAAGGGATTGACGTGGACATGACTGCCCCATTTCCGAAGCGTCTGTATTGGTGGCTGGACCAGCGTTTCCCGCCGGTTGTCTATACGCTACTTGTTGGACTCTTCTTTGCCTCGGCACAGTTGGTTGCCGTGCAACTGGGTGGTACCGGGTCATTGGATCCACTGGCCGCCGTTGTGGCGTGGTGCTTCTTTCTGCACCTTCGGATCTTCGACGAGCACAAGGACTACGACGCCGACATCGTGGCCTACCCCGACCGGGTCCTCTCCAAGGGGCTTGTGACCCTTGGGCATCTGCGCTGGCTCGCTGCCGCGGCCATTGTGGTGCAGCTATGCGGCGCGCTGTGGATGGGACAAAGCGCGGTCCTTTGGTGGGCGTTCGCGTTCGCGTTCAGCGTTGCGATGTTCTTTGAGTTCGGATTCAGCGCCTGGTTGTCCGAGCACATGGTGGTGTACGCCGTGACCCACAATCCGGTCACCGTGTTCGTGGCGATGTTCGTCTGGGCGGCCACGGGGGCGCCATGGCATTGGGGCTTTGTCTGGTATCTGGCGCTGGCGACCTTCGGAATGCTGTCCTTCGAGTTCGCGCGCAAGACACGCTTGCCTGCTGAGGAGCACAAGGGTGTTCCCAGCTATTCGTCGGTGCTTGGTCAAGGTCCTGCGCGGCAGATGCTCGCGGTCACTTACTTGGCCGTGGGTGTGAGCCTGACGGGCCTGGCGTGGGCGATGGGGGCGTCAGTTCCACTGTCGCTTGGGGTGGGCATTGGGTGTGCCGCCCCTGGACTGCTGAGCTGCATGGGCATGCAGAAGGCCAAGATTGTCGAGGGGGCGGCTTCCGTCGTGCTCCTGTCGACGTTCATCGTCAGCGGCGGGCTGGCCTGGAGTTTGTCGTGATTCGATTTGGCGCAGATCTTGTGGGCACGTCGGCCGGGGCTGGAAGCATTGGCGGGAAGGGGGCTGGGCTCGTCCGCCTTTTGGCGGCCAAGGCGACGGTGCCGGAGTTCTTTGTGCTCACCACGGCCGCCTGGAAGAACGGCATGACCGGGGCGCTCAAGGCGCAGCTGGCGCAGGCGCTGGACAAACTGGGCGCGGGAAGTGTGGCTGTGCGCTCTTCAGCGGCCGTCGAAGATGGCGCCAAGGCCTCTTGGGCGGGGCAGTTCGAGACGGTGTTGGGCGTTGAAGGAATTGAACAAGTGGCGCGTGCGGTGAGCACTTGCTGGGACTCGGCCAAGTCGGAGCGAGTGGCTGCCTATGCGGGTCTTCATGGTGTCGAGGTGGGCGCAATCGCGGTCGTGGTGCAGCGCATGGTGCCCGGTGAGGCCAGCGGCGTGCTGTTCACTCGTGATCCCGATCATCCTGGCCACGCGCTGATCTCAGCGGGCCTGGGCCTGGGCGAAGGCGTGGTTCAGGGGGCCGTGCAGTGCGACACCTTCCGCGTCGATGGATCCGGCGCAATCGAGGCGTCGCTCGTGGACAAAGACGAGCAGATGTTGTTGCGTGGTGGCGGGCAGACAGAGCTAGTGGCCGTCGATGAGAGTCGGCGCAATGCCGCCGCGCTGACGGACAGCCAGATTCGGGAGCTGGCAGCTGTTGGACGGCGAATCGAGGCCGACGCACGCTGCCCGCAGGACATCGAGTTCACCTTTGCCGGCGGCAAGCTCTATGTGCTTCAGGCCCGCCCGATCACCGTAGCGATCGCCGGCGGACAGCGCATGTTGTGGGACAACAGCAACATCGTCGAGAGCTACAGCGGCATCACCACTCCGCTCACGTTTTCGTTCGCCTCGCGCGCCTACACCATCGTGTACCAGCTATTCCACCGGGTGATGGGCGTGGACGAGACCTCCATCAAGCAGCTTGAACCGGTCTATCGGCGCATGATCGGCCTGGTGCGGGGACGCATCTACTACAACCTGAACAGCTGGTACCTGCTGGTCCAGAAGCTCCCCGGCTACGCGTTCAACAAGGGAGCACTCGAGACCATGATGGGTGTGTCCGAGGTCGCCGATGAGCGCGATGCGGGTGCGGTGACTGGCTCATGGCTCGACCGTGTTGGCGACCTGCCTCGGTTCGGAAAGTTGGTCTGGCGGCTGCTGTGGCTCGACAGGGACGCCCGTGTCTTTCAGCAGATGTTCCGCGCGACCTTGACGGCGAGTCAGGCGCTTGCAGTCGAGCAGCTCGGCCCCGATCGGCTGCTGGTGGTGTATGAGAACGCCGAGCGCGAGCTGCTGTGGAACTGGACTCCGCCCATCGTCAACGACTTCTTCTGCATGATCTTCTATGCATCGCTGCGCAAGCGCTGCCAAGCGTTGACCGGCGACGAGCAGACCCAGCTGCACAACCAACTGCTGGGCGGCGAGGGGCTTGCGAGCGCCGAGCCCATCAAGGAGTTGATGGAGATTGCTCGTTTGGTCGCCAAGCGAGATGGGCTGGCGCGCATCATTCGTTCAGATGCAGAACCCGCCGCGATGATCGCGGAGCTATGCGAGAATCCGGGCTTCAACGCCCGCTGGCAGCAGTGGCTGAAGGACTACGGCGATCGCAGCCCCGACGAGCTGAAGCTCGAGTCGCCAACACTGCACGACACCCCGGAGTTCTTGCTGCACTCGATTCGAGCCTGGGTGAACAATCCACCCAGGCCGTTCGGTGATGCCGAGCGTGCGGCCCGGGCACAGGCCGAGGTCCGCGCCGATGCGTTGCTGGGTAGCTGGTCCGAGCGCTTGGTGTTCAACTGGGTTCTCTCGCAGGCCCGGCGTCGCGTCGCCACCCGAGAGTCACTTCGATTCGAGCGCACGCGAATCTTCGGCTTTGTGCGCCGGCTGTTCCGGGCATTCGGAGATCGCTACGTAGAGGCCGGGGCCCTCGATGCGCGGGACGATGTGTTCTACCTCACCGTCGATGAAGTTCTGGGGTACGCCAGAGGGACCACGGTGACCACGGACCTGCGTGGTCTGGTGACCCTGCGCCGCGCGGAATTTGATGGGTACCGAGATGGCGAGGAGCCGGCACAGCGATTCCACACCTTTGGCGGGGTGCATCTGGCCAACCGCTTCCGAGGTCGGCAGGTCCAGCTGGACCTGAGTGCCGATGAAATTGCCGGCACGGCCTGTGCCCCGGGAATTGTGACTGCCCCCGCCATGGTCGTCCACGATCCCCGTGAGCGTCCTGACCTCAAGGGTGGCTTGCTGGTGGCGAATCGCACCGATCCGGGCTGGGTGCCGCTGTTTGCGACGGCCAGCGGCCTGCTCGTCGAGCGCGGCAGCCTGCTGTCGCACTCGGCGGTTGTCGCCAGAGAGCTTGGACTTCCGGCCATCGTCGGGGTGCAGGGCTTGCTCGACTGGGCCAAGGATGGCGAGGCGCTGCAGATGAATGGCAGCACCGGCGTCATCCGCCGCATGGGAGACGACGATGAGTGACGCTGTGGTCCCGTTGGCGGCTCGGCTGAACTACGCGCAGTGCTGGGAAGACACCCGGGTGCTGGTCGATGCCTTGGCCGTCTCTGAAGGGGACCGGGTCCTGTCCATCGCCTCGGCGGGCGACAACAGCATCGCCCTTGCGCTGACCGGTGCAGAAGTCGTCGCCATCGACCTGTCGCTGCCGCAGCTGGCCACGGTCGAACTGAAGCTCGCCGGGGCACATGTCAGCCACCGTCAGTACCTGGCGTTGCTGGGCGTCGAGCAGGGCAGCAACCCGCTGACGGTCTATCGGCGCATCGCGGACCGCCTGTCCCCTCCAGCCAGAGAGTGGTGGGATGCACATCCCGAGATCCTGCGCGGTGGGGTTCTCGCTGCGGGGCGATTCGAGCAATATTTATCGATGTTCCGCACACGGGTTCTGCCGTTTGTGCATCGAGCCAGCACGACCCGGCGCTGGTTCGACATGGGAGACCTTGGCGCGCAGCGCGACTTCTATGACAGCAAGTGGGACAACTGGCGCTGGCAGGGGCTGTTCCGGCTGTTCTTCAGCCAGCGTGTGATGGCTGCGCGAGGCCGATCCCCCGAGCAGTTCGCCCATGTCGATGGACCGATCAGTCGTGCGCTGCTGATGCGCGCCGAGCGCCTGCTCAAAGACCTGCCTCTGCGCGACAACGGCTATCTGCAATGGATGCTGACCGGCGGCTGGGTGCACCCCGATGCGATGCCGCTGTACCTGACCAAGAAAGGGCACGCTCGGCTGCGGGAGGCGTCGCAGCGCATCAGCTTGGTGCACGCGTCCCTCGACGACTATGCGGCCCGGCCAGACATCGGCACGTTCTCGGCCTACAACCTGTCTGACGTCTTTGAGTACATGAGCGAGCAGCAGACCGAGGCGCTGTACACAGCGCTCTTGGGCGTGGCGCGTCCGGGGGCGCGCTTTGCATACTGGAATCTGTTTGTGGACCGCGAACGCCCGCAGTCACTCGCCGATCGCGTCCACCCGGACTACGCCAAGGCAGAAGCGCTGTTCGCACTCGATCGCTTCATCTACGGTGCATTTCGCTTGGAGACGGCAAGTTGAGCATGATGAAGCCCCGCGAGGGCACGGCATTGCTGCTGTGGCACGCCAGATGGTGGCTGCTCGGACTGCTGCTTCCCGCGTGCCTGCTGATGGCGTCGGGGGCCGTTCGGCTCAAGATCGACAACTCCGTCTATGTGTGGTTTGTCGAAGGCGACCCCGCGCTTGTCGCCTACGACGCGTTTCAAGACCAGTTTGGCAATGACGAGGTGGTGATCCTGTCGGTTCAGTCCGACGACGGCGTACTTGCCGGCGACGGACTGCAGCGACTGCACGCGGTGCACCAGGCGGCAAAGCAGACCGCTGGCGTCGCGGATGTGACGTCGTTGGTCGACATTGCCCACATCCGCATTCAAGACGGAGGCATCGAGGTCGAACAGGCCATTGATGACACGACCACTGCCGCTGAACTGCGTGATCGAGTGCTCTCGGACCGCACTCTTCGCGGCAAGCTCATCAGCGACGACGGCAACACCGCATTGGTGTTGGCGCGCCTTGAAGTCGGCATCGATGACCGCCGCGACGCGATCATGGCCGAGCTTCACGAGAATGTGGAAGCCATTGCGCCGGCTACCCCAGAGGCGGGAATTGGGCTGATTTTCAGCGCGTTGAACACGGGGTCCGCGCGGGACATCGCGGTGGTCGGCACCGTGTCCTATGGCGTGATCTTTGGGCTGCTCTGGCTGCTGTTTCGCCGCATAGGTCCCGTCATCTTGACCATCGGCGTCGTCGCCATCTCAGCGTCGGCGACCGTGGGGCTGATGGGTTGGCTTGGGCGCGACCTGAACATGGTGACCATGACGCTGCCGACGCTGGTGCTGATCATCGGCATCGCAGACTGCGTGCACATGCTCCGTCATGTGGCTGCCCGCCCAGAGGTCAACCGCAAGGACCGTGTCGTGAGGGGGGTCGGCGAGGTGCTCTGGCCCTGCCTATTCACCTCGCTGACCACGGCGGCTGGTTTTGCGGCGCTCGGCACGGCCAAGATGGCTGTGGTGCGCGACTTGGGCTGGTTCAGCGCGGCCGGCGTCTTGTTGGCCTTCGTGACCAGCCTGATCGTGGTGCTGGTGGCGCTGGAGTGGGAGTGGTTTGAGCCCAAGCGGCAAGGCGCGGCCATGTTGAAGCGCAACTTGGTCGGCGTTGGCGACTTCTCGGTGCGCTACCGTCAGGAAGTGCTCGGACTCTGTGTGACCGCTGTGCTCGCAGGAGCCTGGGGCATCAGCCGCATTGACGTCGACACATACTCCATCGACTACTTCTATGAGAGCCACGAAGTACGGCGGGACTCTGCAGCCATCGAAGCGACCTTTGGACCCTATACGCCTCTGGAGCTTGTTCTCGAAGGAGACGACCTGCGCAACGTCGAGACCCTGCGGGCCGTTGCGGCTTGGCAGGATGCGATGGAGCAGGACGATCAGGTCGGTTGGACCGTGTCGGTGGCTGATGTCACTCGTCGGCTGAATCAGGTCTGGATGGATGGCACCGAGGCTGACTACAACGTCCCACCCAACGACAACGCGCTCGAACAGGTCCTGTTCCTCTATGAGCAGAACGATCAAGCAGACCTGACCCAGATGGTTGTCGAAGGCGACATGCGCGCAGACGAGGTCCCCGCGTGGACCCGCCTGCGCGTCACCGCTGGCATCGACATGATGAGTGCACGCGACATGGGCACGGCCATCGATCGGCTGACCGCGCTGTCTGCGCTTCCAGAAGGCGTTCGCATCGTGCCCAGCGGCTATCTGCCGCTGTACGTGACCATGATGGACTACGTCGTCAGCTCGCAGATCACGAGCTTTGCGGTGGCATTTGTGGCGATTTTCACCCTGCTGACGCTGCTGTTTGGATCGTTCCGCATGGCGCTGTTCGCGATGCCGGGCAATCTGCTGCCGATCTTCGTGACTCTGGGCGTGATGGGCATCAGTGGCATTCGACTCGACGTGGCCACGGTGACGATTGCGGCGCTCATCTTGGGTCTGGTGGTCGACGACACCACCCACTTCCTGTACCGGTATCGCGAGATGCTGCACGAGACCGGAGACCACGAAGCTGCGGTGAGTCGGACACTGCGCTCCACGGGCGTCGCGATGACCACGACCACGGTGGTGCTGGTCCTTGGCTTCTCCATCTTGGCGCTGGCCACCGTGAAGTCCGTCGCCTACTTCGGGCTCTTAGCGGCGTTGGGGCTGGGTACTGCCCTGGTTGGCGACCTGATGGTTCTTCCGGCACTGCTGGTCACGATGCGGCCGAAGCTCTAGCAGCCTGCTAGAGCTGGGGGGTCACCAGCTCGACCAGGCAGCGAATCATCTCGTCGTTGTCGGCGCCGAGTGCCGGTGCGCGCCCGTAGTGTTCGATGCCGGCCGCACGCACCTCTTCGGCGAGCTCGATGTCCAGTTCATGCAGGGTCTCGATGCCCTCGCAGATGAAGCTGATGGGCACCACACAGACCCGGTTGACCCCCTCGCGGCCCATGCGCAGGACCTCGTTGGTTGTGCTGGGTTCGAGCCACTTGGTGGGACCCACTCGGCTCTGCCAGCCAAGGTGCCAGGGGCCTTTCCAGTCGAGCTTTTGCAGCACGAGCTTCACCGAAGCCTTGATGTGCTCGGGGTAGGGGTCGCCGCGATCGACAAAGGACTGTGGCAGGCCGTGCGGGCTGAACAGCAGATGCAGTTCGCCGTCGCCGGGGGTGTTCGCGACGCCCTGTCGGATGCTCTTGGCGAGGGCCTCGATGTAAGCCTCGTTGCTGTAAAAGGGGTCGATGATGACGCACTCGACGTCGCTGGGCAGAGCGTCTCTGAGGAATCCGTTGGCCGCTCGCGATGTCGCGAATGACTCGTGTGGGAACAGACCTAAAGCGATGATCTTGTCGACCCCCTTCTTTCGCAGGCGGGCGATGCCGTCGGCCATAGAAGGCGGGCTGAACATCATGGCGATCGCGATGGGGGGCGATTTTCCGCCCAGAGCCAGCGCGAGGGCGTCGGCGAGCTCGTCGGTCTGGGGAACGATTGGAGACCAGCCGATCTCGGCGTATTTGGGCCCGATGTGCACTGCGCGCCGGCGGGCGATGAAGGGCACTGTGAACGGCTTGAGGAAACCCCAGATCGGCAAGACATCGCCCAGCAGCAGAGTCAGAAACGGGACCAACTGTTCTTGCGACTGGGGGCCGCCGAAATTCATGACCAGGATGCCGGCTTTCATCGGTCGTCCACCGTCCACCAACCGCGGTTCGAGGCGTGCTCACGCAGACCATCGTTCCAGGCGGGAAGCGCCAGTGAGTGTTGGGCAGATTCGAGGAGCGCCACATCTGACATGCTGTCCGAGGCCGCAAACAGCGGCTTCTGACCAACGGCGGCCATCAGAGCAGGCACCTTTTGCTCTAGGTACGGGGCGGGTTCTTCGAGCACAGGAATGAGCCGTCCGTCGGGTCCCGTCTTCAGCTCCATGCCGATGACCCGTTGTGGGGGAATGCCGTAGGTTGCGGCCGCAGTCTGCACGATGGGGCGGGGATTTGCGGTCACAATCCAAACCTGCCAGTCGTGTTCCTTCATGTCCTGCATGAGAGCGCGAATCCAATGACGAGGACGAATCCGTCCATCGGCGGTCGCCGCCTGCCACACCCGGCCGGCCAGCGCGCGAAGGTCGGCGTCGGTACGGCCCGCATGGGTCGTGGTGCAGTACCGGTAGCCGACGTGCTTGCTGTGGTTCTCGCAGAGCCATCTGTAGCGGGGCAGCACATGGGTGCCGTTCTCGGCGTCGAGGGTGGCGAGGCAGGTGAGCCCGATGTCTCCGACTGTGCAGGTGTCGTCCCAGTCGAACGCAGCCACAGCACCCGCTCCGGCGTGGTCGCGCACCATCTGATGCAGGGCCGGCTTGACCTGGTCGGGACTCATGAAGCCTCGGGGGGCTCGTCGAACATGGCCTCGAACACTTGGTAGTGCTCACCGTTCATGCCGAGTCCGGCGTAGACGCCCGCGGCACGCGCATTGCGTCGGTCCACGTACAGCCGGACTCCGCCTGCGCCGTGCTCGCGAGCTTGGTCCAAGACATGGGCGTACAGGGCCTTGTAGACACCTTGTTTGCGGAAGTGAGGCTCGGTGTAGACCGACTGGATCCACCACACCACGCGGTTTCGCCAGTCGCTCCACTCGGTGGTGATCATCAGCTGGCCGGCGGTCTGCCCGTCCATGGTGGCGATGTAGTAGTGGGCGCCGACGTCCCGGGTCAAAACCGCGTGCACGCCAGCCAGGGACGTGGCCGGGTTGAGCACGATGTGCTCGGTCTCGAGGGCCATGCGATCATTGCGCACTGCGATGTCGTCAGCGTCGTCCAATTGGGCTCGTCGAATCTTGATCACCACTGCTCCCGAATGCGGTTTTTCTGGACCTTAGCCATCGCATTCCGGGGCAGGGCTTCTGCCCATCGGATCTGCTTGGGGCACTTGTAGCCGGCCAGCCGCTGCCGAGTCCAACTCTGAAGCGCATCGGCCTGTGTGGCGTCTCCGACGAGCAACGCTACGACGATCTCGCCCCAGTCGGGGTCCGCGATGCCGACCACCGCCGCCTCGTCGACGGCCGGATGCTGCAACAGGACCGTCTCGATCTCGCGGGGGTAGATGTTCAGCCCACCGCTGATCACGAGGTCTTTGGCCCGACCGACCACATGAAAGTAGCCGTCGTCATCGACGAGGCCTAGGTCCCCGGTTCGCATCCACCGGTCGGTCGTCAGCGCCTGGTCGGTCTTGTCGGGCAGGCCCAAGTACCCTGCAAAGACGCTGGGGCCGCCGATCTGAATCTCGCCGATGCCGTCGGGTGGGAGTACGTCGTCGGTCTCGGCGTCGACGACGCGGGCCAGAACCCCGGGAAGGGGGAATCCGACCGCTCCGGGGCGCCGCTCGCCATTCACCGGATTGGACAGCACGATGCCGACCTCGGTCATGCCGTAGCGCTCGAGGATGCGGTGGCCGAAGCGGTCGCGGAACGCCTGGTGCACCTCGGCGGGCAGAGGAGCAGAGCCGGATGTGAACAGGCGCATGGCCGACAAATCGAGGTCCACGGCGGACTCGGGCAGCTTGAGGAAGCGACGATAGAAGGTCGGCACGCCCATGAAGATCGTGGCTCGCCTGTCAACCATTGCCCGGAGCGTGCTGGCGGCGTCAAAGCGCCGCATCAGGTAGGTGGTCGCGCCGGCCCACAGGGCGCCGAGCTGGGCCACGAACAGCCCATGCACGTGGTACAGCGGCAAGGCGTGGACGAGGACGTCTTGAGGGCTCCACTGCCAGGCTTGGTGCAGCCCACCGATGCAAGCGGCGAGGTTGTCGTGGGTGAGCATCGCGCCCTTGGGCCGTCCGGTGGTGCCCGAGGTGTAGCAGAGGACAGCGACATCGCTGGGCAACGTCTTTGGGGTAGGCAGAGGCTGTGAGGCGCCGTCGCATAGATGCAGCACAGCACCGGAGTCACGGATGATGAACCGCGTCTCGGAAGCGGTGTAGGCCGTGTTCATGGGCAGGGCCACAGCGCCCATCTTGAGGACCGCCAGGAATGTCTCGAGCAGCTCGAGGGAGCGGGGGAGTTGGATTGCGACAACGTGGCCCGGAGCAACCCCGCGCGCTGCCAACTGCGCCTCCCGTTCGGCGATGCGGAAACGGAGCTCGCCATAGCGGACGTCGATTCCGAAGGAAAGGGCGACCTTGTCGGGCTGGACCCAAGACTCTGTGAGACGCGAATACACGGACATGGACGCCACTGGTACCCTGTTGCACTCAATAGCGGAACCCGCTGCTTGGATATCCAGCTTCCTCCTCGGTATACGTTCGACACGGACAGCCCGCTTCTCGGTGAAGGCGGGATGGGGGCGGTTTACCGCGTGCGGGACGTGGTCTTGGACACCCCGGTCGCGATGAAAGTCGTGCGGCCGGAGCTCGCCGCAGATGTGCGCTTTCGCAAGCTGTTCGAAATGGAAGTGCGCACGGCAGCCCGCTTTACCCATCCGAACATCGTGCCCCTGCACGACTCCGGCGAGCTTCCCGACGGCACGCCTTATTTGGGGCTGGCGCTAGCGGAAGACGGCAGCCTCGCCAACCTTCGAAGCGAACTGCCGACCTGGCTCGAGATCCTGCGGCTCATGCTCGAGCTGCTCGATGCACTCGGCCACTTGCATGCCTATGGCGTGTTGCACCGGGACATCAAGCCCGAGAACGTGCTCTTGGCACGGTTCGGCGATGGCCGCCGTCACGTGTGGCTGGCCGACTTGGGGCTCGCGAACGCACAGGCCACACTCGCCAAGAAGAAGGGCCGGGTCGAGGGCACTCCCGGCTTCATGGCCCCTGAACAGCGGCTGGGACTGCCTCGAGAGTTCGGTCCGTGGACCGACCTGTACAGCGTGGGCGTGATTCTGTGGGAGCTGGTGACAGGGCGCATGCCCTTTGCCGAAGGGCGCAGTCCGCTCGATGCCGAGCTGCCGCCGCTGATTCCGCAGCCCGGCGTCATGATTCCCGCCGGGCTCGATCTCATCCTCGCCAACCTGCTCGATGCCGAGCCACTCTCTCGCTACGACCTGTGTGCAGACCTCAAGACCGAGCTTGTCTGTCTGCCCCATGCCGAGATCGATGACTCCCTCGCTCGTGCCCTGGCCAAGGCCAACACAGGGGTGCTGATGGGGACGGTGGCGCCCTCTGCGCCCACTCCCGCCGCTGTGACCTCGGGCTATGCGCTGACCCGCCCGTCGATCTCGAGCATCGCCAGCTCGAGCCATTCCATCGCCGATGCGCCCACGGGCGAGAATCCGCGGCCCACGATGGGCTTCTTTGAGGATCCCGAGACCGCCGAGATGCCCGTCTTCCAGTTCGGCGTGCCCGCCTGGAATCGTCCGCAAACCATCGATATGCCTGACTTTCCGTTGCCCGAGCCCGGCTTGGGTGCGACGGCTCGTGGTTCGTTGGCGCTGTTCGCCAAGCGCGAGATTCCGTTGGTGGGCCGCGACGACATGAGGCAGGCCATCTGGGACCAAGCCGTCAACGTCTCTGAAGATGGAATGTCCCGGGTCGTGTTGGTCGTCGGAGAGGCGGGCTCTGGAAAGTCACGGGTCGTGGACAGCCTGGTGCGGCTGCTCGAAGAGGGGGGCTGGGCCGAGGCAGTGCAGATGCAGTACCACCGGCCGGCGGGCAAAGAGGACGGCTATGTCGGCGCCGCTCGGGCCATTGTCAAGCCGTGGAACGAGACCCGGATGGGGCTCGAGTCCAGACTGCGTCGCCGGTTGGCGCGCGAGCGCGGGGTCCTCGACAACGTGGTCAAAGAAGAGGCCAAGACCCTGGCACGCTGGGCTGGGTTCATGGAAGAGGACGAGGAGCCGGTGGCGGTCGGCTTCGGGCTGCGTGAGGTCTACCGGTACCTAGAAGCTCGATCGTGGCGCGGGATTTCGTGTTTGGTGCTGGATAATGCCCAGCATGCAGTCGAGGAAGGTGACGGCTTGGCACTGGCCGAAGCGGTGCTGCAGGCGGCGGCAGATGGCGAGCGCAAGAACATCTTGGTGCTGGCGACGTTGTCGAGCGAGGCCCTGCAGTCCGACGGTGTTCTGAGGGAACAGGTCAGCTCGCTGATGATGAACGGTGCAATCCGCATCGACGTGAACCGGCTGGACAGGGCCGGCACGCGCGAGCTGCTGCACGAGTACCTGACGTTGGCCCCCGAGCTCGCCGAGACTGTGGCGGAGCGCTGTGAAGGCAACCCGCTGTTCGCCAAACAGCTGCTGATGGATTGGGCGAGCCGCGGATGGCTGGTCAACAGGGGACTGCAGTACACGCTGGCCGAAGGCGTCGACATCGATACCGCGCTGCCGAGCGATGCCCGTGAGCTATTCGACAAGCGCATCGAGGAGCTCGCCGAGGGCTCGGACGAGGCCATGCGCTTCTACAACGCGCTGCACATGACGGCCTTGTGTGGAGCCACGGCTCCCGCGGACTTGGTGATGTCCATCGCCGGCCAGGAGCTCTACGCGTACCTGCGCACCCACACCCTGTTGGTCGAGAAGGAGGGGCTGGTCAGCTTTGACCATGGCCTGCTGTACCAGACGGTCAAAGAGGCCGCCGAAGACCGCCACGACGCGGAGCGGCTGCACAAGAAGCTCGCCAACGCGTGGATTGGATACGGTGCGGTCTCCAATGCGGACGTCAACCTCGAGGTGGGCCGACACGCCCATGCGGGCGGCGACTCACACCTGGCCCTAGAGCATCTGCTCGAGGCCGCCGAGACTGCTTGGCAGCGAGGCCGCGCCGCTGAACTGACGCAAGCTGCCGATCTGGCCATTGACTGCTGCACCCGCGAGCGCCAGCTCAAGAACAAGGGCGGCTGGCCCAGAGTGTGGCGTGCCCGTGCCTATGAGACCGCGGGCGATGCCCAGGCGGCCGGGGATCTGTTCTATCGGGCGCGCATGATGTTCCAGGAAGTCGACGACTACACCGGCGTGGTCGAGTCCTACATCGGCATGGGCATGTCCGCGCGGCAGATGGGCAATCTGTCTCAGGCTGAGCGCCGCTACGGCGACGGCATGAAGTGGGCCAAGACCGAAAAGGACCTTCGGCTCGAGGCAAAGGCCATCGAGGGACTGGCCTGGGTCGAGCAACAGAAGAGGAACTTCGACGGAGCGGACATCCTGTTCACGCGGGTCCTCAACCGCATGGACGCGCTCGGAGACGTTCGAGGCCAGGCCGAAGCGGCGCTGGGCCAGGCATTTGTTGCTCGTCGAACAGGACGCTTCGACGACGCCGAGGAGCTGTATTCCGAGGCGGTCGAGAACTTTCAAGCCGGCGACGATCCGTTCGGTGTCGCGCGCTCAGTACATGGCAGAGGAGTTGTGGCTCGGCAGCGTTTGGACCTGGACAAAGCAGAGGAACGATTCCGCGAGGCCATGCACATCGCCGAGGAGCTTGCAGCGACCCCCCTGCTGCACGAGGCCCGCCTAGGCATCGGCGATCTGCACAGGCTGCGGGACGAGCGCAAACGCGCGGCGGCGATCTACCGCACAGCACTGCGCTGGGCCGAGCGTCAGGGCCACTTCGAGATGGCGGTCAACGCGCACCTCCTGCTTGCCTATGTGGCCCTGCAGGACGAAGACCTGACGACGATGTACAACGAGGCCAATGGCGCGGCTGGCCACCTTGAGCGCAATCCAGGGCACTGGCTATGGGCGCCGTACCGGCTGGTCGTTGCGACCATGTTGGCGCTGCGAAATGACGAGGACAATGCCTACCGATGGCTGTGGTCGGCGGCAGAGCTAGGCCTTGGTGACACCGTGGACCACGACCAAGCGCGACTGTTGACGGTGATCTGCCACGTCGCCAAGGACCAGAAGTGGCCCAATAGCATGCGGGTCGCCGGCAAACTGGCGGTGGATCAGTGGAAGCGTCTGGGGCAAAAAGAGGACGCAGACCACGTCATGAACATCGCTCGGGAACTGCTGGACTCCTGAGTTCGGACGGGGACGAACGGGGGTTGGGTGGTTAGTCGGCGGGATGCTTCTGCTGCTTGCACTTGCCTGTGGTTCGGGTTCCGGGGACGCGACCGCGCCACCGGAGTCGGAGCACTCGTTTGTTCGTGGCGGAATCCTGTCGCCGAAGGGACCCGGTCTTTGGACGACGACTAGAGTCGACTGGCAGCCAGGCGAGGTCCACACCGTGGCCGGGACGGAGCTCACTGCACCACAAATGGCCGAGTGCGTGCCGCTCTTCCACGTCGACCTCGGCGATGTGTCGAAGTTGGTCGCGATGGGCGGAGCGGCTCCAGATACGGCGCTGGCCTTCTCACCGGACGGAAAGCACCTCGCTATCGGGTCCTACAACGGCGAAATCCTGATCGTCGACGGCTTCAACGGCCGACTGATTCGCAAGCGCAAGCTGGCCGAAACGATGATCAAGAAGCTGCTCTGGGCACCCAACGGCAAGGTGCTATTTGCCGCGGAGCAGTCCCCCGACGCCTATGTGCATGTGCTCGAGGTGAAGTCGCTCGAGAACATCGATCGCATTCGGCTGGCTGACTTGGTCGGTACGTCGGCCGTGCCCCCGGGCGAGGACCTGTACGGCGTGTACACCTTGCCGGCAGCGCACGGTCTGCAGACCGCCGCCGATGGCTTGTTGGTCGCCGCAGTCCATGCGTGGAACACCGACGAGGGGCGCCAGAATGCTTCTCGGCTGGTGTTTATCAACAGCGAGGGCCAGTCTGTTGCGAGCTGGCCGCCCGACGGTGCCGCATCGGTCACCCTGATGAATCCGCGGGTCATGGGCGACAAGGTGGCGGTGCCCGTGGGTCGTTCTGCTGACGGACCCGCTCCGGACCTGCCAGTGAACGGTGTGCAGCTGCTGCAGCTGCCGGGGTTGGAGCCCATTCGTACCTTTCAAGCCGAGCCGCTGCTGCCCCACTACTCTCAGGTGTTCCTGTGGGAGACCGTCGATCTTGGGGCCGAGCACCTGGTGATGGGGGCGACCGATGGGCGCGTGCTGGTGTTTCCGCTGGCTGGAGGGCCGCCGCTGACCATTGATGTCGGCACACCGCAGATTTTGGGTGGGGTTCCTGTGGTGGCGACGCTGGGGCACACAGCGCTTGCCGGCAATACCGTGCTCGCCCTGACCAGCGAGAGCAGCATTCCCTTCGGTGCAGCCGCTCCAGACCTGCGTCCGCCATCGCTTCATCCCAACGAGAACGGGCTGTTCGCCTATGGGCTCGAGGGCACGCTTCGCTGGACTTGGCGCGGTGCGCACGCGCCCCAAGGCATGACGATCAGCGCCGACGGCAAGACCTTGGTGGTGGGAGCGGGCAAGCGCAGCTCCGACGACCGACGCGATCTGTACGGCGCCTTGGTGTTCGACCTGACGGGTACGGGCAGTGGGGACGAGCGTCTGCAGACGGTGTGCAGCACGCAGGGGCCCGTGTTCTTTCGGCAAGCGGTCAACCAGCATGGGTTGATCGCGGTGACCGAGTTTCCGACGTTGGCAGCCGATGGGGCGGTGACCGGCGCGTACCAGGTGACAGTGTTTCGGTGATCGCCGCGATGCTGATGTGGCTGTTTGCGTGTGCTCCGCCGCTGCTTGATGCCCAGGTCGAGATCGTGCCAGGAGGCGTTGAGATCACCGCGAACCAGCCGGTTGACCGCGTCCAGCTGTGGACCGATCAAGGGCTGCCAGTGGTCTCCCAGACGCCCGCTGTGCCGACCGAGCTCGTTCGTTCTCTCGCTCCGCTCAAGCCGTGCCATCGCTATGTGGTCGAGGTCCGTGCATCCGAGCAGATCGTGCGGCGGGCAGTGACGGCGCCGGTGTCCAACCTTCCGTTCTCTGCCGTGACCCAAGCCCCCGCTGGACAGGCGTCGCGTGTGTTTCTGGACGGGTCCACCGTGCCGTTGACCCTTGTGGCTGGGGCTGCACTCGACGTCGTCGTGGTGCTGACCGCCCGCGAGCCCGGTGCGGTCGACGTCGTGGTCGGTACTCAGAGCCAGCGTGTGCAGCTCGAGGCGGCGGGACAGAGGGTTGCGGCCCGCTTCAGCGTCGATTCAGCCCAGGACATCTCGGTGGGGCCGTTGCGTGGACGCTTTGAGTTGGCGCATCTTTCTCTGGAGGACGCTCGCGCCGCTCTGGCCGTCGTCAGCGTCGAGTTTCCGACGGACAGTCGTGGCCAGCGAGACCGAGCTCGCCCGGCCGATCGGGTGCAGCTTCCGGCGCGCTGGTGGGCGCGGTCCCTGCGGGCCGTGGGGCTTGGGTACCGTCCTCGCGATGAGCAGTCGCCGTGGGCGTTTAGCGCCATCACCATCGAGAATGCTGCGGACACCCCCCACAACGTCGTGCTCACCCAGCGGGTGCTCGAGCGAGGTCAGGTCGCCCGTGCCTTTCGGCCGCGCCTGCGCGAGCTCGATGGCCAGAGCGACCGCAGTGACCGGGTTGCCGCAGTGATGCGTGTTCCGGCCCACTCTGCGGCGACTGCGGTGCTGCCTGTCTTTGTTGATGGCGACGAGATCACCGATGAACGCGTCGCCTACACGCGGGAGATTGGAGTCACCACGTTGGGTTCGGCAGAGCCCATGCACCTCATTCGGCGGCCGCTTGTGACCTCCCGAGGCAGCTGGCTGGCGAGCAGCGGGTTTGGCGCCGTGCTGTTGCTAAGCAGCACGGGACTGCTGTTGATCGCCTGGCGCGGGCGGTCGTGGCTGGCCGACGCGCGCACATCTGAGCTGACG
>CAYYHT010000024.1:0-24281 GCA_964471355.1 uncultured Enterobacteriaceae bacterium | reverse complement strand
CGCTGTCGGGGTGCGAGTTGGGGCCGGTGTCCGAATCCGCCTGGGAGCCGACTGGGCCCGTGCACGCAATGCCGAAGGCCAGCGACGCCACTACGGGCAGCATGGCGTTCCAATTCATCTTGTCCCAGCCCATTTCACGCTCGCCAAGCTGAATCCGGCTCGACCCAGCACATGTGCTGTGTGTCTGACCCACGGCACTTCCTTCAGTCGGACGCAGCCGATCGCGGCCGTCCACAGACAAGACATTCCAGTTTCCCCACCAAAGACTTGATGCGTGCGGCAGTTCACTTTCCAAGTTTCCGACACTCTTCCCAAGGGCTTCGGCGATGACAATCGACAGCTCCTTGGTGGACGAGGACCTACTCGCCACGAACCACCACCTGGCGCAACTGCCGAGACCGATCGTTCTACCCGGCGAATCCGCCTAGCCGAACGGCATTGGCCCTAGGCCAGCAAGGCCTGAAGTTTGGCCAGCAGGTACTCGCTGTCCAACCCACGATCGACGGCGCAGTGCTTCACGAACGAAGGTTCGGTGGCCACGGTGATCAGCGAGGCGTGGGCCGCCAGGCGCCGGATGGTCGCGGCATCCTTGGGAGCAATCGACGCGAAGGTCTTGAAGTAGTCGAGGTCGATGTCGAGGATGTAGGGGCGGTCGAATAGCGAGTCGCCGAGCACCGCCTCGAAGCCGGCGATGGCCTTGTCGAGCACCGCCGATTCGAGCACTTGGTCCCACTGGTCATCTCGGATCTCGCGACAGGCAATGCGGTGCTGCAAGAAGACGTCCCGGCCGGTGTCCATCGCGTTCTGAGCGACCACGAAGGCCGCAGCGAGGATGTCAGAGCGGAGGGCGGCGACCACATGCTCGTCGCGATCGAGCTTGTCGATCGCCGCCTCAATCGACCGGAGGTCACGGAAGTCGATGGCCGCCAACAGCGTGTCGGCGCTGGTCTTCGACGTCTTGCAGTAGGTGCGAAACGCGGGGCTGGTGTCGGTGTGGTGGTCGAGGGTGATGAGCCGCGGTGCCCGATCGGCTTGGGCGCGAAACTGGGCCCATGCCGACAGCACGTGATGATGGTTCTCGACGACGTACACGCCACCCACGCTAACCCACAACAACGCAGCCGAACCCTTGTGGTTGACTGCGGTGTCCAACCCAAAATCGATTGCACGTACACTGGTGCATCGGTGGAGGCTTCGTGTCCGACAACTCACTCGCCCATCAGCTCAATCGGGACAAAGCGCGTCGAGAGGGTCAACAGGCCCGCAAAGACGCCCGTGGTGATCGCACCGAGTGGGAGGAGTCATCGGCGGCCGAGCCCCTGTGCTGCACCGGGTGCGAGACCATCTATGATGCGGGCTTCGACATGCTCACCTGCCCCAAGTGCGATGGAGACTTGGTCAGCCTGTCGTTCGCCAAGACCGCCAGCGAGACCCCCGAGGGCTTTCTGATCGACGGCTACACGGTGGCGATGACCATCATGGGACTGGTCGTGCTGGGCGTGTTGGGCCTGTCGATGCTCTGACCATCGACCGCTCGTTCAAGGTAGCGGGACGCCGGTTTCGCCGTCCGGCTTGTCGGGCGCTCCCCAGACCGATCCAAAGGACAACATGCCGACGGGCGCGATGAGCGGTCCAGGACCTCCCAGTTCGATGCCCATGTCGATGCCGATGCGGGTGTTGCCCGGCCGGGCCGCCAAGGTGATGGCACCGCCGCCGGCGTACTGGAGCCAGGTTGCCGGTTCTCCGCGCACCCAGGCGCCACCGCCCTCGGTGGAGTCCAAGCGAATGCGCATCTGCATGGCCCGTCCCCATCCGGTGAAGCCCAGCTCGCTCTTGGGGCCGGGTCGCCACACAACAGTCAGGGGCGCTTCGGCTCCGAGGCCTTGGAATTTATAGCGAATAGCCCCTTCAAAGGCCCCGAATATGATTCCGCCGGACCGCAGAAAGCGCGGCGAGATGGCGACCTGCACCTTTTCGGAGTCAACCAGGCCAAAGATGGGCGCGAAGCTCAGGCCCGAGATCCACGGGACGGGAATGGGCAGTCCTAGATTGGCGCTGACACGGCCTTGCCAGCCGATGCCCTTGGCTAGGTTTCCCGAGTAGGAGAGCCCCATGGTGGGCCAGAAGGACGGGAATGAGTCCTCTTCTTCGACGAGGGTGCCGGCGGCATCGACGTCGAAGCCGGCTCCAACGTTGCGCCCGACGCCGACGTCGTAGCTGAACGCGAAGTCATCGGGGTGCGTCGTCAGCACCATTCCGGCAGGCGAGGGCACCGTGGGAGGTGCCACAAAGATGCAGGCCGGACTCAACAGGGCGAGTGCGGCGACGGCAAGAGGTCTCATGGACCCTGTTTAGCCTGAGATGAGATCCCTCAACAACGCGGCGGTCTTGTCGGGGGCTTCGACCTGCGGGTAGTGACCCGGCCCTTCGAGCACATGCAGGGTGGCGTTGGCGATGGGATCGACGATGGCGCTCTGCAGAAAAGCGACGGGAAGGAAGGGGTCGGAGGTCGCGATGATATCGGTCGGAGCGGTGATATCGCTCAGGCGGTCGACGAAGCCGCCGCCGGTCCACGCCAACAAGCCGCCGGTGATCGCATCGGCTTGCACGGCCGCGGCCAGCTCGAGCAGGCGCTCGCGGCCAGAAGACGACAGCTGGGTGGTCGCCATGTCCAAGATGGCGCCTTGCTTGTCTCGGTCGCCGGGCGACGACGAGAACAGGCCCATCAATTCGGCGGGCAGGGGCATGCCCGACGCGGGCACCGAGTTGAGCAGCACCAGCTGTGACACGAGCTCGGGGTGGTTTGCCGCGAACATCTGTGCGATCTGCCCGCCCATGCTGTGGCCGATGACCACGAGGTTGGACAGCTTGAGGGATTCGGCGAGTGCGGCGAGGTCGTTGGCGTGGTCTTCGAGGCGGTAGGCATCTGCTGCGTGGCTCTCGCCGGCCCCCCGCAGGTCGGGTTGAAGCACGCGAAAGCCGGCCTCGGTCAGCACGGGAACGACGCTGTCCCAGACCGCGCTGGTCATCATCCAGCCGTGGACCAGCAGCACGCTGCGGTCACCGCTTCCGTGGATGCGAATCGACAGGGGGACAGAAACACTCATGGGCGCGATAATACCCATGAGACCTCATCTGTCCAGGATCTGACCCACGAGATCGAGCAAGCGGATTGCGGTGAATGGCTTCTGAATGAAGTCGGCACCGCGGTCAGCGCCTCTGCGGACCCCTTCGTCGTCGGTGTAGCCCGAGACATACAGAACGGGTGTTTCGGGGCGCTGCTCTGCCAGCTGACTCGCCAGCTGCGCCCCGCTCATTCCCGGCATCACCACGTCGGTCACCAGCAGGTGCAGATCGCCTTTAAAGGCGCTGGCCAGCTCGAGTGCCTGGCGTCCATCCTCGGCTTCGAGCACCCGGTAGCCGCGCGATTCCAGCATGCTGCGAATGACCAGACGAACCTCGGGGTCATCCTCTGCGAGCAGGATGGTGGCGGCTCCGGGGGACGTCGCCAGAACGATCGGATCCTCGACCGTCGATGCGCCTGGCTGTGTCGCGGGCAACGAGATGCAGAAGGTCGTGCCTTGGTCTGGCTTGCTGACGACGTCGACGTGCCCGCCGGACTGCCGCACAATGCCGTAGACCGAGGACAAGCCCAGTCCGGTGCCCTTTCCTTCGGCCTTGGTGGTGAAGAAGGGCTCGAAGATGTGCTCGACCGTGTCGGCATCCATGCCCTCTCCGGTGTCGCTGACCTTGAGGGCTGCCCAGGAATCGGTCGAGTTGTCGCGCATGGCGTGCGTCGTGAGCGTGAGCTCGCCGCCGTCGGGCATGGCGTCTCGGGCGTTGGCGGCGAGGTTCATCAGCAGTCGCTCGAGCTGAGCGGGGTCGGCGCGAACCCACAGTGGCTGGCTGTGCAGCGCGGTCTGGACCTGGATGTCCGCCCCGATCAGGCGCCGCAGCATGTCCACGGACTCGGCCACCGCGACGTTGAGATCGATGACCTCGCTCTGCATCATCTGGCGCCTGCCAAAGGCCAGCAGCTGTCCGGTCAGCTCGGTGGCCCGCTCGGCCGCTCGTTTGATGGCGCCGGCGCTCTTTGTGATGCGCTCTTCTTGGGTGTTGGCCAGCAACACGTCGCTGTAGGCCAAGATGACCGTCAGCGCGTTGTTGAAGTCGTGTGCGACGCCGCCGGCAAGCTGACCGATGGCCTCGAGTCGCGTCGCTTGGGCGTGACGGGCTTGCAGCATCTTGCGCTCGGTGATGTCCTCGAGCAGGGCCATGGCGCCGATCACCTCGCCCTCGACACTCTCGAGCGGTGCAGTCGAGATGGCAATGTGAATGCGGGTGCCGTCCTTGCGCGAGCGTTCTGCCTCGACTCCTGCAAATCCCTGGCCGCCAATCACCGTCGCAAAGAAGCCCTCAAAGCGCTCCCATTCGTCTTCGGGGACCAACGGATAGGGCTTGCCCATGACCTCGTCACGGGTCCAGCCAAAGATGCGTTCGCAGGCCGGATTCCACATGGTGATGCGCATGTCCAGGTCCAGCACCAAGATGGCCACCGGAGCGGCCGCGACCAGCGCATTGAGCATCTGGCTGCGCTCTTGCAGCTGGTGGCTCTGGTGCTGCACATCCATGCTTGGGCGTGCCAAGCGCAGGACGGTGCCCGGACGGCCCGGCCAGGCCCGGTGCTCGACGACGTAGCGGCGCCCGCGCAGCTTGAGCGGGCCCGGCTTGGCCAGCGGATTGGAGCTGCTGGCCAGTGAAGAACTCTCGAAAATCTGCCGTCCATCCGCATCGACCACGCAGAAGAGCGAGTCGCTGAGGTCGAGCAAGCCGACGAGTTCTACGGCGGTGAGGTCCATAAAGGAATTCTAAAGCAAGTCCGTCAGCGAATCAGTGCCTGGGCCATCCGCACGGCATGGGCGGCTGGAAAGGAGAGGTTGTCGATCGCGGCCGTCAGGGTGAAGTGCGGGCCTGCCTGCACCGCTCGCAGCAGCAGGCCATCGGTGCCGACGACCGCTTGGGCATCGAATGGCTCACCTTGGGCTTGGACAGCACCTGTTCCCGAGACGCTGACCACCAGGCCGCGCTCGGTGCCGTAGCTGACGATGGGCACGAACGAGGCGATGGACCCTCCGATGGCCGCCTCGATCTCAGGCACATGTGGATGCTCGTGCAGTCGCCGAGCCACCCTCAGCACCCCATCCTGGCCGCGTGGGGCGTAGCTCGAACCGCCTACAGCGGAGATGTGAAGCGGGCCATTGACCTGTACCCCCGAGCGTCGAATCGCCAGAATGACTGCGGCGGCGATGCAGCCGGGGTTGCCATACCAGACGCCGGGCTGGGGGTGGGCACCGAGTCCGTAGATGCCCGTTCCGTCGCGCTTTACGGCTCCGGACATGTCGATGACGCTGTGGCCCTCCAGTCCAGCAAGGGCTTGGCGTGCCGCATCGGTGGGCAGGGCCAGCACGGTGACCGAAGCGTGTTCTGGGTCGGTGGTCGTCGGCATCTTTTCGAGGGCTGCGAGCCGCAGAACCTCTGCGCCGATTCGCCCTGATGCGCCGCGTACGGTCAGCAAGTCGTCCTCCTGGGTTGAACGACACTCTCGGTCATTCTGAAATTTCCTATCCCGATCCATGGACTCGGCGGTGTCTGCACACATGGACACCGGGAACACACGACGAACCATGGAGAATCGATGCGATTCGCTCTGATAGCTGCCAGCCTGATTGCCACCACCGCCTGCACCACGGGAGACGTCGGCCTATCGCCTCTGGGGCAGCTGAACACGCCCACCAACAGCCTCATCTTCGACAGTGAAGAGACCGCCCAAGCGGGCATGGACGGCAACACCTGCGAGGTCGATGCAGACAGTGGTGAGATCGGCACCGACATCGATGTGGCCGAGAACGACGATGTCGTCATCGACGAGTGCGACGACTACGTCCTGGTCTTGGGCACCGACGGACTTCACCTGTACGAGCCCAGCCAGATGAGCGGCGACACCGCATTCTGGGGCGGCGAGTTCGATGTGCCGGACCCCACCGTTCCGGGCTCCGACTTGTCCGCGGGCGTGCTTCTCAACAGCGGCCGCGTCGTGGCGATTCGCTCGGCCGGCGACACGCACACCGTGCTGTGGCCAGGCGGTGCGACGACGTTGCTTCCCGGTGCCATCACCGGCGACCTCGATGTCGATCCAGACGGCGGCACCCTGTTCGCCTCCATCGGCGGCGACGTGTACGCCGTCACTCCCCAAGGCGCGACGCTGTTCGCTTCTGGCGAGCTGGTCTCGTGGGATCGCACGGCGGGCGTCGCATACGTGGCGGGCCGCATGTCCAACAATGTACGGGTTCTCGATTCGGCCGGAACGGCGCTGCGCAACATCGCCATCGAAGGCCAGGTGCAAGACCTCGCAGCCATCGCGGGCGACGTCGGTGTGATCACCGGTGGCTTCCGTGGCCCCGCCGAGCTTCGTCGGCACGATGGCGATGACGGCACCTTGCTGGGTGTGCAGGGGGTGCGCGACGCCAGCGCTCGCTTGATCGCGTCCCCAGGTGGCACGCGCTTGGCGGTGACCCTGGGCAACCACACGCAGTTCTACGCGGTGCGCTGAAGGCTGTACGATGCGTGCATGCGCATCCTTGCTTTGCTTGTTCTCGCCGGCTGCCCCGGCGGTGCCTGGGACTCCGGAGATACCGGGGACACCGACACCGACACCGACAACCCACCAGACGTCGTGATTCCGGACTTCGTCGGTGAGCTGTCGACGGTGCAGACCACGGTCACCAGCGACAGCAGCGGCGTGGCCACCCTCTTCCTCGAAGTGCCCGACGGTGCCGAGGGATTTCTGGTCACCGGTCAGGGCAACGGTCTGTTGGCCGTCGAAGTCGTTCGAGACCCGTTCGGCAACGAGGTTCTGCATTGGCAGGACTGGGACGACTCGCCCCGCACCCTGACCGAGTCGCTCAATCCGTCCGCCAGCGACACCGTCTTGCAGTGGCCCATTCGGCCCGAAGATGGTGCGCTCTCGGCAGGCACCTGGGAAGTCGAAATCGCCACCGTCGACACAGCGGGCGAGTACCAGGGCGGGCAGATCATCGACACGACGGTCCAGCTCAAGACCGACGACGACTTGTTCACCGGCACCATGAACGTCGAGATCATCTTCTCGGCGGGCACCAGCGACGATGCTTTTCAGGGCACTCAAGATGCGGTGGAGCGGTGGAGAGAGGTCTGGGCGCCCTATGGCCTGGGCCTCAATGTGCAGTACTTCGATGGCGAGTTCGGCACCGAGCTGATGGCGCCCGGAGACGGAGATGGCGACCTGTACCTGGGCCTGACGGCGGCTGGAACCAACGACAACATCACGGTGGTGGTCTGCGAGACCGTGACGGGCCTCGAAGTGCTGGGCGTCGCCGGAAGCCTGCCCGGAACCTTGGTCAGCAGCGAGCGCGCGGTCATGCTGGTCAGCTGGCTGAATAACGCCGGACCCGACGGCACCTTCGACACCGAGGACATCCGCCTCTATGGCGAGACCATGGCCCACGAGGTCGGTCACTATATGGGCCTATTTCACCCGGTCGAAGACGGCTTTGACGAGTGGGATGCGCTCGATGACACGGTGGAGTGCAGCAGCGTCGGCGGCTGTGATTCCGAGCTTGGCACCAACCTGATGTACCCCTACCCGGTGTGCGGGACAGAGTGCGTGGCCCAAGACGACATGTCGGACGACCAAGTGGGCCTGTCCCAGCGCTACACCGGCACCCTGTGAACGGGCTGCTGCTGGCATTGTTGGTGGGCTGCACCGGTGGAAAGACGCCTCCAGAGCCGGCTGCACCCATCGAGGTCGACGCGGCAGTGGTGAAGGCATTGTCGGCCCACGATGGGGTCGACTGCGAGGCGGTCGATGGCATGGTCGCCGAGCCCCAGCCCCAGCTGCTGGCCATTGTTCAGCAGGTCGAGCGCCCGTCGAATGTGCCCATGCGAGCGGCGGGATGCTTGATCGAACGCCATGCTGCGTCGAGCGCGGACGCCTTTGTCGAGTGGGTGAGTACTGACAACACCCGTGGGCTGGCGCTGCTGCTGTTCAATCGCTTGGCGGACCTGCCCGAGGACATTCGGACCGAGGTCGAGGCGGCTGGCCGCAAGGGACCATATGCCGTGGATATGAGCGGCAAATAGGGCCGGCGCGGTGGTGCGTTGGGACTACTCCCAGATGACCTTGTCGCCCGACTCGTACCAACCGTCGAGCTTGGCGGCATACAGCTCTTCGATGGACGTGCGCTTGATCTTCATGGTGGGGGTCAGCTGGCCGTCTTCGATGGTCCAGCGGTCCTTTGCCACGACGATGAAGCCGATCTTCTCGAACTCCTCGATGGCCCCATTGGTGCTCTTGAGCAGGGCTTGCATGTCGCTGGTCAGCTTGTCCTTGACCGCCTGGTCGCTCAGCTTGGGCAGCATGTCCTCGGCGACCTGGATGATGACGTGGGTCGTCGGGTGGCCCGAGCCCGCCACCAGGGACAACTCGACGTTCGGGTTGTTGTTGATGATGTTCTCGATCGGGGCCGGGCTGACGTACTTGCCCTTGGACGTCTTGAAGAGCTCCTTGACGCGGCCGGTGATGCGCAACCGGCCGGACTCGTCGATCTCGCCGCGGTCGCCGGTCTTGAGCCAGCCGTCTTCGGTGAAGGCGTCTTTGGTCAGCTCGGGGGCCTTGAGGTAGCCAATCATGTTGCCCGGGCTCTTGACCTGGATCTCGCCTGCGTCTGAGATGCGGTGTTCGACGCCGCCGTGCGGGTGGCCGATGTAGCCGGGACGGCCCTCGCCGGGACGGGTCATGTGCGAGAAGTTGAAGTTCTCGCTCATGCCGTAGCCCTCGAGCACTTCGAGGCCCAAGTCGCGGTACCACTCCAGCAGCTCGGCGGGGATGGGAGCCGAACCCGAGCCCGCAAACCGCACGTCTTGCAGCCCCAGGCCCGTCTTGATCTTGTTGTTGATCCAAGGCCCCAGGAACGGAATCATCTGCATGAACTTCAGGCGGCCCGGGGGCATCTTGTTGAAGATGCCCAGCTGGAACTTGAGCCACAGGCGCGGCACGCTGACGAACAGCGTCGGACGGGCGCGTCCGAGGTCCTTGACGAAGGTCTTGAGCTCCTCGGCGAAGTAGATCTGACACCCGGTATAGGTCGACAGACAGAACGACAGCCAGCGGTCCATGGAGTGGGCCAGGGGCAAGTAGGAGAGCAGGCGGTCTTCCTTGGTCACCCCGAGTGAGCGAGCGAGCTCTTTGGTCGGTGCAGACAGCGTATAGAAGCTGTGCAGCACGCCCTTGGGGGTGCCGGTGCTGCCCGATGTGTAGATGACCAGCGAGAAGTCGTCCTTGTCGCGGACCGGCTGGCCCTCGATGGGCTCGCTCGAGTCGACGATGGACTGCCAGCTGTCGAAGTCGGTCTTGGGGGCGAGGGGAAGCGAGATGCACTTGAGGTCGTCGGGCACGCCCTTCTTGAGCTCGTCCCAGGTGTCGAGCTTGCCCACGAACATCAGCTTGGCCTCGCTGTGTTCGAGGATGTACTTCACCGTGGACTCGGCCAGGGTGGGGTACAGCGCCACGGTGGTGTGGCCGGACATCCAGATGGCCAGCTCGGCCATGAAGAAGTGCGCGCAGTTCTTGCTGACGATGCCGATCCTGCTCTGCGCCGGCAGGTCCAAGCTCTTGAGGTGCGCAGCCATGCGCGAAGCTTGGTCGAAGACCTGCTTGAACGTGTACGTCGTCAGCTGCCCACCGTCGTGGGGCTGAGTCAGGTAGACGTCGTCCCCACGGCCGTTGACGTGGGTGTAGAATCGCTGAAGAAGAAGGTCGGAATCGGCGTAATCGGGCATTGGTCAGCTCCTGGCAGAGCGACCCTATCCCATGGGGGCGATTCCTTGCCTACTCGTCGGTCTCTTCTGCTTCCATCGCGCCCGCGCTCACGTTGCGACTGGCCTTGCCGGTCTTGGCCTCGGTCTTGGCCGCAACCTCGCCCGCTGCCTCGGCCTTCTTGGCCATGGCGGTGTGCAGCGACAGGGCAGCCTGGGACATGGTGGTGCCCAATGCAGTGGCTTGTGCGGCGCATTCGGACAGCGCAGTCTTCTTGAGATCTGCGCAGTCGTTGAGCGCAGCCAGACGTTCTGTGGCGAGCCCAACGACCTTGAGGGTCGACGCGACATCGCAGGTCTCGGTCCAGCCAGCGACGGTCTCGCAGGCGGACACTTCGTCCTCGGCCATAGCAGGGCTGCAGAATGTCAACAGGGCAAGAGTCAGGGCTGTGGGTCGCATGAAGATCCTCCGTTCGGACAGCCTAGCAGACCCCTGTGTAGCCTCGCCCCTTCCCTGGGATCGCACTCGGACGTAGACTGGTCGGCCTGAGGTGGAAGTGCCTGATCCAGTCGAGCTGATCCTCGAGTTTGAAACGACTGCAAACGTCGACCGCGCATGGGAAGTGTTCGCGGACTCCAACCGAATGAACAAGGCTGCGGGGCTGAACTACGAGTTCCACGAAGAGCCTCAGGAGGACGGCACCACCAAGCGCTTTGGGCGTTTTGACGGCCCGGGCGGCGAGCGCAAGTGGGAAGAAGTCGGACTGTGGTTCAACAAGCCGCAGACCGTCCAAAACGAGCGTGCCTACGAATCGGGCCCCATGAAGCGGGCCTTTACCGAGCTTGAGATCTTCGACAAGGGCGACGTCACCGGTGTGCGCTGGACCGCCAAGCTCGACCCCGCAGACGAAGAACATCGGCCGATCGTCGAGCAGTACTGCCAGGGCATGCTGCGTCCCTTGCTGACCGGGGTGTTCGAGCGCGCCAAGGTGGTGGCCGAGTCCGACGACCCGTGGGCGGTGCTCGAGCCCGTTCCTCCGGTCCTCTCGCCCGAAGATCTGAAGTGGCTGGACGAGGCCATCACCTCCATCGAGCCCCCGGAGATCGGCAAGGCCATCGCCGACATCGTGAAGTTCGCTCCGGTCTCGCAACAAGCCCGCATCTTGCCCCTGCGCGTCGCGCAACGAGCCGGTATCAATGAGGACGAGGCGGTGCTCGGCTTCCTCGATGCGGTCCGCGAGGGCATTCTCGAGATGACCTGGGAGCTGCTCTGCCCCAGCTGCATGGGCTCGAAAGCCAACCCCGATACCCTCGAAGCCAAACTGGGCGAAAAACACTGCCCAAGCTGCAATATCTTGTACGACGGTGGCTTTCCCGACAGCGTCAACGTCACCTTCAAGACCTGCCCGACCCTGCGCAAGGTCGAGACTCAGGTCGCATGCGTGCTGTCTCCTTCGTGGACGCCTCACGTCAAGCTTCGCCAAGAGTTGCAGCCCCGCGTGCGCACGACCATCGCGGTCGATGTGCAAGAGGGCGGCTATTTGCTGGACATGGCGCCCCACCTCGGTGCGGCAGGAATCGAGGTCCGCGAGGGAGTGGACCGCCACGACATCACCTTGAATGTGACGGTGCGAGGGGTGCGCCCCAAGAGCTTCGAGGTCGGACCAGGCCCCCTCAACATCCACCTCACCTCCCGCACCCGCGGCCCCATCGAGGTCACGCTCAAAGAGCGCTACCGACCCGATGACGCGCTGACGGGCGGCCGGTTGATGTCCATTCGGGGTGTCAAGGCTCACCTTCCCGAAGGTGCCCTGGCTCCGCACCTGGACACGACGATTGTGCGCTCGGCGGTTGTGGCCATCGACATCCCAAGTGGCGAGGGCGAGCTGGCGGCCATCATTGCCCAGGACCTGACCGAAGAGGGACGACGGGTGCTGTACGTCGGTGACTCCAGCATCATCACCACCTGGGACGACGTGGGCGATGCGCTCGCAGTGGCCGAGTCGCTGGCCGGAGAACCTGCTCTGGCGGTTGGCATCGCGGTCGGGGCCGTGACCGAGATGCGCGACGAAAACGACTGCGTGCCCGCAGGTCCGGTGGTCGACGCGGCGTGTCAGATCATGCGCGAGGTGTCGGGAGGTCACGTCGGCATCGAGTCCGACAGCCTGCACGACCACAGCCTTGAAGAGGCGCTCAAGGAGCTTGGCGAGGCGGCCCACCTTGGCGATGCCGCCAAGCACTACACCCTGCTCCACTTTGCTTCGGCCAAGCAACGGCTCGAAGAGCGCATGGCCGAGCTGCGCGAGAAGCACAAGGACGAAGAGCCGCACATCGGCGGCTACAAGGTCATCGGCGAGATCGGTCGCGGCGGCATGGGGGCTGTGTACGAGGTCGAAGACACCGAGACCGGCGACCGGCTCGTGATCAAGACCTTGCTGCCCGAGCTCGCTTCCGATGCGCGCTTTGTGCAGCGCTTCTACAACGAGGCCCGGCTGTCGCTGGACCTGGACCATCCCCACATCGTGGCGGTGAGCGACTATGGCGAAGACGACACTGGTGTCCTGTACATCGTCATGGAGAAGCTCAACGGAAAGGAGCTGATGGAGGTGCTGGCCGAAGAAGGCAGCATCGACCAGGACCGAGCGACACACATCGCGAACGGGTGTCTGGGAGCCCTGCAGTACGCCCACGCCAAGGGCATCGTTCACCGCGACCTCAAGCCCGAGAACATCTTCTTGGTCTATGACGACGAGGGCAACGAGGACGTGCGGGTCATCGACTTCGGCATCGCCCACCCCATGGACGAAGAGTGCGAGTTCGCCAAGAACGGCATCTTGGTCGGCACACTCAACTACGTCAGTCCCGAACAGGCCAACCTCGAGGCCCTCGACGGCCGCTCAGACCTGTACAGCCTGGCGCTGGTGCTGTGGCAGTCGGTCAAGGGCGAGGCGCCGTTCAGCAACAAGAACCCCTACATGCTGGTCATGGCCCGCATGGACGGACCGGCCCCCCGCATCGACGACGGTGTGTTCGCCGATGTGCTCGAGCGTGCCACCGCGGTCAAGCCTGCGGGACGCTACACCGACGCCGACTCCATGGCGGCGGCCCTGCGTGGCGAGGCCCAGCCACTGCTTCAGCCAGAGCCCGAGACAGACCTCGAGCCCGATGGGGCCAACCAAGCCGACGACGAAGACACCGATGATGCGGTGACCGATCCCGGCGGTGCGGTGCCCGAAGCTGCGGTGCGCGAGTCGCTTCCGCCGCCTATGCCCGAGGCGGCCCCAGCTCCACAGGCGACCGCCGAACAGGTCGCCGCGGCGGCGCCGGCCGCTGCTCAGAGCTCAAAGCTGCCGATGATCATTGGAGCGGTGGTGGTTGTGGGCGTCATCGGAGCCATCATTGCCGCCGGTGTCGCCTTTACGATGATGTAGCGGGCTAGATCGCGACGCTTGTTGCGACCCGGGCTGGCTCGAAGCTGCGGAAGGCCTGTCCCCGCTTCGCGTTGCGCTCGTCCATCTCGGCTTGCAAGGCATGAAGCGCGTCGTCGTACTTCTTGGCGCACTCTCGGGTCGCATCGCAGGGCATGAGGTGGTCGAAGTCGCTGTCGATCGTCGGCATCTTGAAGCCGGTGATGCACGCGATCATGCACAGCTGTGCAGAGCTCTGCTTGTCGGCGATGGTCTGGTCGGGCCACAGCTTGCCGGCGAGGAAGCGCGGGTCGCGGACGTAGGCGCTGACCGAGCCCACGTGGCTGTGGTAGGCGCTGACACAGAAAAAGGCCGCGCACAGGAAGTCCTTGAGCGTGCTCTCGGTCAGCTCGCGCTCTTCGCCGAAGTACTTGCTGACCGCTTTCCAGAAGGCCTCGGTGGACTCGCGGTGGTCGGTGAGCACCGTGGCCATGGCTGGTGAGTTGGCAAAGGAGTCGTTGACGAAGGACTCGAGGCAGCGCCAGTAGGCCAATCCCTCGACGCCATAGGCGTAGTCGATGCCCTCGGGCAGATCGTCGGGGTGCACGCCCTTGCGCTTGAGCTCTTCGTCGAATCGCTCGAGTCGGAAGTCGTTGAATGCCTCGGCGTAGACATCTTGCATCGCATCCCAGCTGAAGCCGGAGGTCCGATGCAGCAATGCGCCCCAGGGAAGCAGGGACAGCGTGGCGCCGTTGTTGATGGCCGCCGTTCGGTAGTGGAAGGGGGCCACGAAATTACGCAGCGGATTGGCCAGTGGCAAGCATTTGCGAGACGCCAACATCAGCGCATTGGCGAAGCCGAGGTGGCACCGCCCGACGTGGTCGGCCAGGGTCGTCCAGGTGAGGCCGGAGCTGCGGAAGGTGAACTTGGCGGCTTCCCAGCCGTCGTCCCCTGGCTTGACGTCCTTGCCTTGCAGGTGGATGCGCAGTGGTGTGCCGTCCTCTGCGAAGTACGCGTCGCCCCCATAGGATGCCAGGCCCTCGCGCACAGCGAACTTCTCCATGTTGCCGTGTCGGACGACAAAACCACCGTCGTCGGTGCGCTCGAGTCGCTGGGCTGCGAGCCCGGCGAATGCCCATCGCGTCAGAGCCGCATCGGATGAGGGATCGTCCCACTCGACTTCTGGCTCGGGCAGGTACTTGCCGTAGGTGTCGACGATGACGGTCTGTGCCTCGGTGACGTCCTTCCACAGGTCGCCGAAGTCGTTCATCGGCGCCCAGCTGTTGTTGAGGATCATGTACTGCTTGACCACCCACGGCCGGACCGGGATGTCGTCGTCGCTGACGGCCACCTCGACTCCGCCGAGTTCGAACGTGGGCAGATTGGGATCGGCCTCGACATGTGGAATGGGAATCGCCTTGGCGTCGATCTCTTGGAATCGGTCGGCGGCTTTGCGTACGAGGCGAAACACGTTTGCGGTATGCCAGTCCATCATGGTGGCCTCCAGGGTGCTTTCCAGGGGCGCAGACGCTACCATGCCGCTCCAGCGAGGTGTGTGTGGCCAAGGCCTTCTCCGAGATTCCAGGACCTCCAGGGCGTTTTTTGATCGGCGAGCTTCCGACCCTTGCGGGCAATCCTCCCTGGGAGGTGTGTGCCTCGTATGGAAGGCAGTTCGGAGGCATGACGCGCATTCATGTGCCGGGCAAGAACTGTGTCGTGCTCAACGATCCCGATGTCATCGCCGATGTGCTCATCCACAAGACCGACGACTATTGGCGCGACCGGCCACGGGGGGCCGTTCTGCCGGTGGCTACAGACGACAGCGCCTTCATCTCACCCGGCGGCAACCACTGGGCCGAGCGCAGGGCCTGGCATCCACAGCAACACGAGGGCATCGACGCGTGGCTTGATGCTCGGGTTCAAGGGCTCGTTCCCGTCATTCAGCAGACCCTGGAGCGCTGGGTCGACAAAGGGGCCCAAGAGGCGTCCGATGTGGTGAACCGGCTGACCTGCGACCTGCTCTTTGCCGCCTCGTACGACGGCGGACCTGTGAGCGACGACGAATACGATCTGTTCATGCAGGTCGCGACCGCACTCGACTCCCGAATGCAGTGGCGTTGGCCCTTCCGCAAGCCCATCTGGGGAGCCGAACAAAAGGCCTACGATGACTGGCAATCGGCGGGCGAAGTGCGCTTCGACGCACAGACCGATGAGGGCTCGCTGCCCGAGATCATGCGCAAGGCCGCGTTGCTGGACAAGCCGTCTCGCATGGCCCGGGGCATGAATGCTGTGCTGCTCGAGGGCGGGTTCAGCTCGGGCAGTGGCATCTCGAGCACCTTGTGGCAGCTGACGCAGCATCCAGACGAGGCCAAGAAGGTCGCCGATGCGGTGGCGGCCCTGCCCCGCCCGCTCACTTGGAAGTCCATCGACGCCTGTGAGCCTCTTGACCACGCTCTTCGCGAGGCCATGCGCATTCTGCCTCCCGTGCCCATCTTCTTCCGCAACAGCACCAAGGAGCGCAGCATCGAGCTCGGTGGCTACGAGCTGCCGCCCAACACCGTGTTGTTTGTGACCAACTGGTTGCTGCAGCGCGAGAGCGATCACTGGGAAGACCCGTCCGAGTTTCGACCGAGTCGCTGGGAGAACGGCGTGGCCGCTGCCAATCCCTATGGGTCGGGTCACTTCTCTCCGTTTGGTCGTGGACCTCGCAGCTGTGCCGGAGAGCGGTTGGCGCTGCTGGTGCAAAAGACCGCGCTCGCTGTGTTGTTGAGTGAGGGCAGCATCGAGGTGGGCAAGGGGCAAGGTGAGCAGCAGCTGGGCTTCTTCTTTGCGACGCTGCGCATGGACAACACCTCTCTCATCGCCAAGAAGCGCTGATGCCTGCCCCGCCGGACGGACGGCTGCCCAAGCTCGGGCTGCGACCCAACCAAGTGACGACACAGGACGAGGAGCTTCGCTGGGGTGCGTGGCAGAAGCTCGAACCGTTGCCCTTTGACGGTGATGTCGATGCCGCTGCCGACCGGCTCATTGAGGTCGCCAAGTCCTTTGAGCGCACCGCCTTTGTCGAGCGCGACGGGCTCTATCTGAGCTTCACCTTCTCGACCCGTTGGTTCACCGACGATGTCGAGTTCCTGATTGCCCCCGACGAAGGGGTCGTTCACTTCCGCTCAGCGAGCCGTCTAGGCTGGGGTGACAAGGGTGTGAACCGGCGGCGCATGAAGCGATTCAGCAGTCGCTGGGCCGATAGCGGCGCATAGCTCGCATCCGATGTATCCCGGGGCACGGTCCGCTCGTATATTGGCCAATCGGAGCGAAATACGGACATGCGAACACGACCCCTGATTGCAGCAGTGATGCTGATGGCACCTGGTGTGGCATCGGCTCAAGCGGCTTGGCCACTCGACACAGACTGGATTCCTCTGCCATCCCCGGACTACAGCGGCCCCATCACCGACCCCACCGGTGACCAAGGCGGCGGCAAGATCGTGTTCGACATCGTTGGCGATGCGGCCAACCCGGCCGGCTTTGTCTGGGACAACGGGGTGGATGGTGTCTACTTCCGGGTGCGCCTGGCCGATTCTCCGCAATCCAGCGCAACCAAGTGGGAGAGCTTTGCGTTCTTTGCACTGACCGAGTCGGTTGCTCCGGTCGGCTCGACATACGACTTCGGTGGACTGCTCACAGGCAACAACAAAGAAGTCCAGATGGGCGACAACTCCGATCCCACCGCGACCAACTGGTGTGGCAACGGAATCACCGCCACCTACTTCTATCCAGCGCTCCCGGACTTCTCGGGCTTTGCACGTGTCGTCCCGGCGCCCACCAACCTGGGCCTGGGCGGTCAGGACTACTTCCTCGACGTGCAGATTCCCCGTTCCGACTACGTGATCGCTGCGGGCACGACCAATCTTGCCAGCTTGCGACACGTGTTTGCGACCTCGGCCACCCACACCCGCGTCAACAAGGACGTGGCCGGCGGTGACTGCGCCACGCCCTGGGGCGACATCATGGACGGCGATGCCGATGGTGACGGCATTCGCATGCAGGCCGAGCTCATCGATGGCACCGATCCCAACGACGCGGACACCGACAATGATGGCCTGTCTGACGGCGAAGAGTTCTTGGGCGCGGACGGCGTGGCTGCGACCGGCGACGAGACCGATCCCCTCGACGCGGACAGCGATGACGACGGCATCAGCGATGGCGACGAAGTCAACGGCACCGGAGCCTTGGCCTCTTGGGGGGCCACCGATCCCAACAATCCGGACACCGACGGCGATGGCCTGAGCGACGGCCTCGAGGCCGGCTTGGTCTCGGGTGACGAGGCACTTGGCGGCACCAGCGCAGGCGTGCTGACGGGCGTGGCCTACACGGGCACCGACACCTCGTCGGCAAACTGGGTACCCGATGCCGACAACACGTCGACCACCGACCCGAACACCGCCGACACCGATGGCGACACGATCAACGACGGACTCGAAGACGTGAACCAGGACGGCGCCTTTGATGGCGACCAGGCGGGCGTGGCTGCCGACGAGACCGATCCCAACGACCTGGACACCGACGGCGACGGCATCAACGACAACACCGAAGGCGGACCCGGACCCAGCGGACCGGACGATGACGGCGACAACACCATCGACGCGCTCGACCTCGATCCCGTTGCGGGCGGCGACACCGATGGCGACGGCCTGCTTGACGCAACCGAGGTCGGCATCGGCACCGACCCGAACGATGCCGACACCGACGGCGACGGCCTGTCTGACTCGGCGGAAGTGGGTCTGGGCACCGATCCCGTCGACGCGGACAGCGATGACGACGGCATCAGCGATGGCGACGAGGTCAACGGCACCGGACCCCTGCTGACCCTTGCTCCCACCGATCCCCTGAACTCCGACAGTGACAACGATGGCCTGACCGACGGCCAAGAAGCACGTGTCGACGCCGAGGTCGCCTCGGGCACCAGCGATGGCGGAGCCACGGCGGTGGCCTACGCGGGCACCGACACCTCTTCGGCCAACTGGACCCCAGACACAGACACCACCACCGGCACCGATCCCAACGACAACGACACCGACGGCGATGGGCTGCTCGATGGCGTCGAAGATGTCGACGCCAACGGCGCCTGGGATGGCGACTTGGCAGGCACGGTCGACGACGAGCCTGACCCCAACGTCGCCGACACCGACGGCGATGGCTTCAATGACAATGTCGAGGGCGGACCTGGTCAGGACACCGATTCCGACGGCACCATCGACGCGCTCGATACCGACTCAGACGGCGATGGCCGCACCGACGTGCAAGAGTTCACCGACGGCACCGACCCGACCGATGCCGACACCGACGGCGACGGCCTGAGTGACTCCCAAGAGGTCACCAACGGCACCGATGCGCTCGACGCCGACAGCGACGACGACGGCATCTCCGACGGCGACGAAGTGAACGGCACGGGTCCCCTGGCGGCCATTGGCTCCACCGACCCGCTCAACGATGACACCGACAGCGACGGCCTGAACGACGGCCTCGAAGTTGGACTCACAGCCCCGATTGCCAGTGGCACCAGCAACAACGGCACCGCCTTTACCGGCACGGCGGCCGGCTGGGTGACTGACGCGGACGACACATCCACGACCGATCCAACCGACGCCGACTCCGATGGCGACAGCCTCAACGATGGCGTCGAAGATGTGAACCAGGACGGCGCCTTTGACGGCGACCTCGCTGGAACCGCCGATGACGAGACCGATCCCAACAACGCCGACACCGATGGCGACAGCATCAGCGACAGCATCGAAGGTGGACCCGGCCCCGCCGGACCCGACGACGATGGCGACGGCACCGTCGACGCCCTCGACACCGATCCCGTCTCCGGCGGAGACGCCGATGGCGACGGCCTGCTCGACGCGACCGAGACGGGCATCGGCACCGACCCGAACGACACCGACACCGACAATGACGGCCTCACAGACTTCGAAGAGGTGGGCCTGGGCACCGACCCCACCGATGCAGACAGCGACGACGACGGCATCTCGGACGCCGACGAGGTGAACGGCACCGGGCCGCTCTCCTCTCCCACAGACCCCAACGACGCCGACAGCGACAATGACGGACTGACCGATGGCCAAGAAGCCGGCGTCGACGTCGAGATTGCAGGCGGCACCAGCGACGGCGGAGCCACTTCGGTGGCCTACGCGGGCACCGACACAAGCTCGGCGAACTGGCAGCCCGATACCGACACCACCAGCACCACCGACCCGAACAACAACGACTCCGATGGCGACGGCCTGCTGGACGGCGAAGAAGATGTCGATGCGAACGGCGCCTGGGACGGCGACCTCGCTGGCATTGCCGACGACGAGCCCGACCCGAACAACCCCGACAGCGATGGCGACGGACTGTCTGACAATGTCGAGGGCGGACCCGGCCAGGACAGTGATGGCGACGGCACGATCGACTCCCTCGACCTCGACAGCGACGACGATGGACGCACCGACTCCGAAGAAGACACCGACGGCACCGACCCCACTGATCCGGACACCGATGGCGATGGCCTGACCGACGCCGAGGAGCTCACCGAAGGCACCGATGCCCTCGACGCAGACTCCGATGACGACGGCATCCTCGATGGCGACGAAGTCAACGGCACCGGTCCGTTGGCTGGTGTGGGCACCACCGACCCACTCGACGCGGACAGCGACGGCGACGGTCTCAACGACGGCCTCGAGGTCGGACAGACCTCGCCGGTCGGCGCGGGCAGCAGCAGCAATGGCACCGCCTACACGGGCACGGCGGCTGGCTGGGTCTCAGATGCAGACTCCAGCAGTACGACCGACCCGAACGATGCGGACAGCGATGGCGACGGCATCAGCGACGGTGTCGAGGACGTGAACCAAGACGGCTCCTTTGACGGTGACCAGGCCGCTCTGGCCAATGACGAGACCGACCCCAACGACGCCGACACCGACGGCGACGGACTCAACGACCTGGCAGAAGGTGGCGTTGGTGGGACCGCGCCAGACAGCGACGCAGACGGCCTGATCGACGCGCTCGACACCGACGCCGCAGCCGGCGGAGACACTGACGGAGATGGCCTGACGGACGCTGCCGAGACTGGACTCGGCACCGATCCCGATGACGCGGACACCGACGACGACGGCTTGAGCGACTCGGTCGAGATCGGCCTCGGACTCGACCCGCTCGACGCGGACACCGACGATGATGGCATCTCGGATGGCGACGAGGTCAACGCGACCGGACCGCTCGCAGGCGGCAGCGCCACCGACGCCGACAACCCGGACAGCGACGGCGACGGCCTGACCGATGGCCTCGAAGCCGGCGTGGACACCGAAGTTGCCGGCGGAACCAGCGACGGCAACAGCACCGCCTATGGTGGCACCGACACCAGCTCATCGAACTGGCAGCCCGACGCGGACACGTCGAGCACCACTGACCCCGACGATGCGGACAGCGACGGCGACGGCCTCGAAGATGGCGTCGAAGACGTGAACCAGGACGGCGCCTTCGACGGAGACCAAGCGGGTCTGCCGGACGACGAGACCGACCCGAACAACACCGACACCGACGGCGATGGCGCCGACGACTTCGCCGAGGGCGGGCCCAGCAACTCGCTCGACGACGATGGCGACGGCACCATCGATGCACTCGATACCGACCCGGTCATCGTGGACACCGACGGAGACGGCCTCACCGATGGCGAAGAAGCCACCATCGGCACCGATCCTCTGGACCCGGACACCGACGGCGATGGCCTGAACGACGGCGACGAGGTGAACACACACACCACTGACCCACTCGACCCGGACACCGACGGAGACACGCTGTCCGACGGTGACGAGGTGAACACACACAGCACCGATCCCAAGGACCCCGACACCGACAATGGCGGCGTGGGCGATGGCATCGAAGTGGCCCAGGGCGACGATCCGCTCGACGGCACCGACGACTTCATCGACCCGACGGACACCGACGGTGACGGCCTGCCCGATGCTGAAGAGGTGGTGCGTGGCACCGATCCCGACGACCCGGACACCGACGACGACGGCCTGAACGACGGCGACGAGGTGAACACCCACAGCACCGACCCGCTGGACCCGGACACCGATGGAGACACCATCGAAGACGGGGATGAGGTGAACACGCACAGCACCGATCCGCTCGACGAGGACACCGACGGCGACGGGCTCGATGACGGCGAAGAGATCAACACCGAGCTGACCGATCCGCTCGATCCGGACACCGATGATGATGGCCTCGATGACGGCGCCGAGGTCAATACCCACGGCACCGATCCGCTCGATGCCGACACCGACGACGACGGCGTCGACGATGGCACCGAAGTCAACGACGACGGCACCGACCCCCTCGACGGCACCGACGACGACGACGCTCCGGTCGACAGCGATGGCGACGGGCTGACCGACGCCGAGGAGGACGTGCTCGGCACCGATCCCTTCGACGACGACACCGACGACGACGGGCTGCTCGATGGTGAGGAGGTCATCATTGGCACCGATCCGCTGCTCGAAGACACCGATGGAGGCGGCGTGCTCGATGGCCAAGAAGTCGACGATGGCACCGACCCTCTCGACGCATCGGACGACACCCCCGACACGGGCGAAGAGGTCATCTGGCGCGGACGTGCCGGCTGCGGTTGTGATGCGGCAGGCAGTGCTCCCGGAGCCCTGGTCTTGCTCACCTTCATGACGCTGATCCGGAGGCGACGCACATGATCGCCCTGCTCGCGCTGCTCACGACAGCCCAGGCCCAGGACCCGGCCCTTCCCGACATCGACGCGCAGACCTACCGAATCCCGGTTGACGCGCGCCACACGCTGTGGACGGACGAGGCCTGGATTGGCCCCATGGGCTACTACGACGCCCGCGTTCTGACGCACTACTCGCGAGGAGCGCTCGGCGCCTACAACGAGGCCGATGGCCTGACCCACTTCGGTCTCAAGGACGCGCTGTCCTTGAATCTCGTCGGCGCCATGCACTTCAAATACGCGCGCATCGGCGTCGATCTTCCGGTCTATGCCATGACCACCAGCGACGTGGTGAGCGGGGGCGCAGGCCTGGGTGATGCAGCCGTTGACCTCAAGGTGTCCCCCGTCGAGGGCTTTGCCTTGGTGGGACGCTTCACGGTGCCGACATCCAGCGTGGCCACGCCTCTGGGCTCGCCCGGTCTCACCTACGAAACCACCGTGGTGGCCAGCAAAGAGTTCAACAACGACAACACCACCCTTGCTGGCAACCTCGGATTCCGCGGGCTGCCAGATGGTGCACTCGACAATCAAATTGTGATGCGTGCGGGACTCGGCCAGATGGTCGAACCAAACGCCGGCATCTCGTTTGACGTCGCCATGCGAATGGACACAGCGACTGGTTTTGCCGGCACCTCCAGTCCGGTCGAAGCCCTGGTGGGCGGTTGGGGTCGCATGGACAATGGCATCGTGCTGCGCGGTGGCGTCGGCACGGGACTCAGCAACGGAGCGGGCTCAGCGCTCTTCCGTGGCCTGTTCGTGGTCAGCTATGAGCCGCCGATTGCCCGAGACCGCGACGAGGACGGCTTTGCCGACAAGGACGACCCCTGTCCCGACGAGGCCGAGGACAAAGACGGCTTTGAGCCCGATGGCTGCCCGGACCCCGACAACGACCAAGACGGCATCTTGGACGTCGACGACCGCTGCCCGGACGAGGCCGAGGATGTCGACGGCTACATGGATGACGATGGCTGCGTGGACGCCAAGACCGAAGTGCGCTTTCAGGTGTTCAATAGCAATGGTCTGGCGGTCGGAGGGGCGTCGTCTGTCATTGTTGGCGGAGACCAGCCGATCAAGGGACATGGTGACTTCAGGCGCGAGCTGATGCCCGGCACCTACACCTTCAAGGCGACCGCCGAGGGCTACGAGGATGGCGAGGCCGAGATCGTGGTCGAAGAAGGGGCGCCGCAGGCCGCTTCGGTCTTCATCAAGGCCGAGGTCAAGATGTCCACGGTCAGCATTGACGTGGTGGACATCAACGGCACCAAGCTCGATGCGCACTGGGCGTGGAACGGAGAGGCCGAGCTGCCCATCGATGGCGGCGAGGCGGCGATTGCGATGATTCCCGGCAAGTACTTGGTCATCGTCGGCGCCGAGGACCATGACAGCGAGAAGCTCGATGTCACCCTTGCCAAGGGTAAAGCAAAGAGTCTCAAGGTCGAGCTCGTGCCACACCTCGGCACGCTCAAGGTGATTGCCGTCGACAAGGACGGCAACCCGATTCCGAATGCGACGTGGCAGTACGGCGACCAAGCCGAGCAGCCGATGGGCGACGGTGGCATCGCCGAGGCCGAGCTCAAGGTCGGTGGCTACCCGATGATTGTTCAGGCGCCGGGCTTCAAGCCGCACACGGCCATGGGCAAGATTCAAGGGGGCAAGACGACCGAGGTTCGCGTGGTCATGAAGCGCATCAAGGTTCAGATCACCGCCGAGAAGATCGACATCGCCGACAAGGTCTACTTCGCCAGCGGCAAGGCCGACATCAAGCCCGAGAGCTTTGAGCTGTTGGACGACGTGGCCAAGATCATCCTCGATCACCCCAAGGTGGCCAAGGTACGCATCGAAGGTCACACCGACGTGCAGGGAGGCGAGGCCAGCAATCTCAAGCTGTCCGAGGACCGCGCTGCAGCAGTGCTCGAGTACATGGTTGCCGCTGGCGTCGAGCGCGAGCGCTTGGTCAGTCAGGGCTTTGGCGAGACCAAGCCGATCGCACCCGGGGATAGCGCGGAGGCGAACGAAAAGAACCGCAGGGTCGAGTTCTACATCGTCAACGACGCCGAGTAGAAGCGAGCCTGGGCGCTAGTTTCGCCCTCGTCCACATCCTCGTCCTCGTCCGCGATGTGATGGTTTCGAAGGCCCGCGTGCTTCGTGCATGCGGGCCGACGTCGTGGAGGAGGACGTCGACGTTGACGAGGAGGTGTCGAGCCCTGTTTTCGTCCACGTCCTCGTCCTCATCCTCGTCC
>CAYYHT010000023.1:4624-24432 GCA_964471355.1 uncultured Enterobacteriaceae bacterium | reverse complement strand
CATTCGACGGGCAAATCAGGCCAACAAGCCGGTGTACGTCGCGACGGCCTTTCTCGAGTCCATGATCCGCAATCCCAGGCCCACTGGGGCCGAGGTGAACGACATCTACAACACGCTACAGGACGGGGCGAGCGGCCTTGTCTTGGCGGCCGAGACCGCGATCGGCAAGTACCCGATCCGCTGTGCCAACACCATTCGTACGCTCGTGCGCCAGTGGCGCGACGGCGACCGCGACCAGAGCCGCTACTACGCACAGGACGCTCCTTCTCTGCTGGTGGCACCGCACGGTGGGCGCCTAGTTCACAGAGCTGCGACCGAGCAAGAGGCCGCCGAGGCCAAGACCCTGGCGACGCTGCCCATTGACCTCAATCTCGAGCTGGACCTTGAGCAGATCGCGTTCGGTACCTATTCGCCGGTCACGGGCTTCATGGGTCGCGAGACGGTCATGAGCGTGCTGCACAAGAATCGGCTGCCCGACGGCACGGTGTGGACCATGCCCATCGTCTACGCCATCGACGAAGCCACCGCGCAGACCGTGAGTTCAGGTGATCGAGTCGCGCTGGTCGGTCCTGGCGGACAGCGTCGGGCCATCTTGGATGTCAGTGAGATCTACAGCCTCGACAAAGACGAGATGGCCCAGCTCTGGTTCGGCACGAACTCCAATGAGCACCCGGGCGTGGTGCGCCTGCACGGCATGGGCAACCGCTTCATAGCGGGCGACATCACCCTGCTCGAGCGTCGAAACTCACCGCACCGCGAGTACGAGCTTGCTCCTCACCAGACCCGCCTGATCTTCAACCACAAGGGCTGGAGCCGCGTCGTGGGCTTTCACGGACGCAATGTCGTGCACCGGGCCCACGAGTTCATCCAGATTGGCGCCCTGGCCAAGTCGCACTCCGATGGCCTGCTGATCAGCCCTGTGATCGGTCCACGCAAGCCCGGCGACTTCCTGGCCGGACCGATTCTCAAGGCGTACCAAGCGGCGCTGTCGGCGGGGGACATCTACCCCGGACACCGAGTGATCTTGGGCGCGTTTTCGACCTATCCGCGCTACGCCGGCCCCCGTGAGGCGGTGTTCACGGCCCTGTGCCGCAAGAACATGGGCTGCTCGCACTTCATCATCGGACGCGACCACACGGGTGTGGGCAACTTCTATGCGCCGACAGCCGCGGTCGACATGATGCGCAGCTTCGACGACCTGGGCATCGAGCCCGTGACTTTCGATGCCGTCGGCTATGACCCCAAGTCGAACGAATACCGGACCGGCGAGGGCACCCAGTCCATCAGCGGCTCCATGATCCGCGAGCGCTTGGGAACGGGCGAGCCCATCGATGAGTGGATGATGCGGCCCGTGGTGGTCGACGTGCTGCGCAAAGAGCTGGCCGCAGGCCGGCCGCTGTTCCAGGAATAGGGCCATGAGCCCCATCGAACGGCCGATCTTTGTGATCGGCACCGGTCGCTCGGGGCTGTCCCCGCTGATGGATCTGGTCAGCTACCACCCATCGTTGGGTTGGCCGAACAACTGGCATCATCGGCTGCCAGCGCGCATCGGTACTGCGGCGACCCTGGCTCGGGTGCACGACATGCCAGTGCTTGGGCCGTGGCTCAAGTTTCGCAAGCGGGTGCCTGAACACTCCGAGGCCTGGAAGATGTGGAGTCGGCTGTACCCGGGCTTTGTCGAGCCGGGTCGGGACCTGGTGGCGAGCGATGCCACTCCGGCCCTCAAACAGACGTTTCGCAGCGCGGTCTCCCGCATTCTTCACGGGCAGAACAAGACGCGCTTTATCGCCGAGTTGTCGGGCTGGTCTCGCGTTCGTTTCCTGCGACAGATCTTTCCAGATGCGCAGTTTGTGCACATTGTCCGAGACGGCCGGGCCGTGGCCAACAGCCTCACCAACGTCGGCTACTGGAGAGGATGGGAAGGTCCCCAGGCGTGGCGCTGGGGCCCGCTGCCGCCCGCTGACCACGATGCCTATGAACGCTACGACCGAGCCCCACTCGGCCTCGCGGGCCTGCAGTGGAAGCTGCTGATCAAGAACATTGTCGGGCAGCTCGAGCAGCTGCCTTCAGCTGACGCGCTGCAGCTTCGATACGAAGATCTCGTTGCACAGCCCGAGCGGGTGGCTCTGGCCATCTCGAACTTCTGCAAGCTGGACGTCGACGCCCCTGGGTACCGAGAACATGTACACCACGTCGCCAGCGAGCGCATCGTCAACGCCAACGCCGTGACCATGCGCATCCCGTCTTGGCGCAAGAACATGTCCCAAGACCAAGTGGCCATGCTCGACGACTTGCTGGGCACCGAGCTCAAGCTGCACGGCTACCTATGAGTCGCTGATAAAGCCTCGCTCGAGCAGCCAATCCACCACCTCGGCAGCACTTTCGTCTGGCGTCTTGCCGTCGGTGAACAGGTGGATTTCCGGAGACTCGGGCCCTTCGTAGGGCGCTGAGATGCCCGTGAAGCTCGGGATCTCTCCAGAGCGGGCCTTTTTGTACAGGCCCTTTGGATCGCGGCTCTCGCACACGGCGAGGGGAGTGTCGACGAACACCTCGATGAACCGGTCTGCGGGCAGGCGCTCTCGGGCTGCGGCGCGGTCGGCTCGGTATGGGCTGATGAATGCGGTCAGGCAGATGGTGCCGCTGTCCGCGAACAGCTGGGCCACACAACCCACACGGCGAATGTTCTCGGTCCGGTCAGCCGGCGAGAAGCCCAGGTCGCTGTTCAGGCCGTAGCGCAGGTTGTCGCCGTCCAACGCATAGACCATGGCTGAACGACGCAGCAGCGCGGCCTCGACGGCGCGACTGACGGTCGATTTTCCGGACCCAGACAGGCCGGTAAACCAGACCACGCAGCCCTTTTGGCCCAGCAATTGCTCGCGCTCGTCGTGGGAGATGGCGGCGTCGTGCCACTTGATGTTGTCGGACGTTGGCTGGCTCATCGGGCCTCCAGTCGGCGAAACGAAGCTCGCTGCCGTTTGGGCGGTATCGCGCTTGGCGTCTGGCCTCCAGTGACCCGGCATTACCGGTGGTAGAGTCGCCGTGGCCGAAGGATGGGATGCCTTGATATCTGTAGCACTAGACGGGATGGGCGGAGACCACGGTGCCCGCGCGACGGTTCACGGAGCCGCTGAGCTCTCACGCGAGGATTCCGACATCCACATCTACTTGGTCGGTGAGGTGAGGGCGCTGTCCCCGCTGCTTGCGGACATGTCCTATGACCCCGCTCGGCTGACCTTGGTCGACTGCAGCGGTGTGGTCGGAATGGGCATGAACCCCCGCGAGGGGCTCGAAAAGATGCCCAATTGCTCGATTCTCACGGCAGCTCGCTTGGTCAAAGATGGCGACGCCGACACGCTCGTGTCCGCAGGCCATACCGGTGCCACCATTCTGGCTTCAGCCGAGATGTTCGGCATGTTGCCCGGCATCAGTCGCTCTGCCTTGGCAGCTGTGCACCCCACCGAACAGCGGCACGGTCCCCGTGACGACCCGCTTGGGCTGATGCTCGACGTGGGCGCCACCCTCAAAGCGACCCCCGACGACTTGGTCGGATTCGCAGTCATGGGGGCCGCGTACTCCTCGATCATCTCCGAGATTCTGGCCCCTCGGGTGGCGCTGCTCTCCAATGGCACCGAGGCCGGGAAGGGCACAGCCGAGATTGCAGCTGCCTATGGCCGCCTGCAGAACGGTCCGCTCAACTTCATCGGCAACGTCGAGGGCCTCGACATACCGCGCGGCACGGCTGATGTGGTGGTCTGCGACGGGTTCTTGGGCAACGTGGTGCTCAAGATGCTCGAAGGAGTCGGCGAGGTGGTTCGGGACATCGCCAGGCAGGCCTACGCCAAGAAGCTGCAGTGGCGTCTGGGGTTGTCCATGCTCTCGGGCGGCATCCGCGAGCTCAAGAAGATGACGGACTGGAAAGCATACGGCGGCGCACCCTTGCTGGGGTTTGACCACATCGTGATCAAGGCCCATGGCCGCAGCGAGAAGCGTGCGATTCGCAACGCCATGAAGGTGGCAGTCAAGGCGGCCCGCGGTGATTTGATCGGCCGTATTCGCGAGGGTGTGCAAGCCGTCCACCTCGACGAGAGCACCGATTGAGTCGCGACCCCTGGTCCAAAGACGTCCAAGATCGCTGGTTCCTGGGCACGCTGGTCGTCACGTTTGTTGCGGTGCTCTACCTGTTCTCGCCGTTTCTGTACGTGGTGGGGGCGGCCGGCGTGGTGGTCATCGTCACGTGGCCACTGTTCGAGTGGGTGAACGCGCGCACCAAAGACCGACGCGCTGTGTCCGCCATCCTGACGGTCCTGATCTTGTTCCTGGCGGTGTTTGGTCCCTTGGCCACCGTGGTGTGGTTGGCGGTGCTCGAGGGCGCCGAGACCATCACCTGGGTCCAGGATTACATCGACAAGCAGCAGTGGAAGACGGACTTCGCCGCAGCAACGCTGTGGTGGGAGACCATCCAGACAGACCCCCGCGTCCAGCAGATACTGACTCGACTGCCGGCTGACTTCGATCCTGTCGGCAAGGTCACCGAGGTCGTGCAGGGCGCCATCGGCATCGTGGCCGAGAGCATCGGCAAGACCGGATTGACTGCTGTCACCAAGATCATCAACACGCTGCTCGATGTGGCCATCTTCTTGGGCGCTCTGATCACCCTGTACATGGAAGGTCCGCACGTCGTCGAGGCGGCAAAGAAGATCTCGCCCATCGACAACGAGTACGAGGACCGGCTGTTTGGTGTGTTCGCCGAGTTCGCCAAGAACATGGTCATTGGCTCGCTGGCAACCGGCGCCATCCAGGGCATGGTGGCGGGCATGGGCTACCTGATCGCCGGTGCGCCCTCGGTGATCTTCCTCTCCATCGTCACCGGCGTGTGCTCATTCGTGCCGATGGTTGGCACCGCGGTCGTCTGGATTCCAGTCGCCCTGTGGGTGGGGGTCAACGTCAGCTGGGGCTGGGCAGCCTTTGTGGCGGTCTGGTCCATCGCGTTCACGGGCTCGGTCGACAACGTCCTCAAGCCCCTGTTCTTGCGCGGCAGCAGCAACATCCACCCGATGCTCATCTTCTTGGCCGTGTTCGGCGGCTTGGGCTGGCTGGGTCTGCCTGGCGTACTCATCGGACCCGTGCTCGTCGCACTCGCCACCTCGATGTACAAGATCTACAAAGAGGACTTCCTGGGCGAGGGACCCGAGCCCGAGGACGACGGCGAGGACTGGGTCAGCTGGCTCTCTGACAAGCTGATGATCTGGCGAGAACGCCGCGATGCGCAGCAGGCCGGTCCCGCAGGCACTAGCTCTTTGCCTTCTTCTCTTTCAGCGAGCGCAGAAAGCCCAAGTACTCCGGAGTCCGCGGATAGTCCGGAGGCGGAGGAGGCTCCCCCAAGTGCTTGAGTGAGCGCTCGATGGGGCCCCGGGTCGATCCGAGGGTCGTGCTGTCGTCCAGCAGCACAGCCACCCGCTCTGGGGTGATCAAGCGGCGGCGCACCAAGTCCTGAATCAAGCCCCCAAGCGCGCGTTCGTCGAGCTTGCCTTTCTCGGTGACTGCCCGCGCCACATTCTCGAGGCCCGGGGTGTCGAGGCGCCCTCGCTCCCACAGCACAACGGCAGCCTGAAACCAGCTGAAGATGGGGATGACCCGTGCACCCAGCTTGTTGAACTGGCTGACGCGCACTCCGCGGTCGCAGTGGATGAAGATGTCGTCGACCGCGTCGGCCCGCCCGATCTTGCGCAGGGCCTTGATGCCGTCTTGAATGGCATCGCTGTAGGCGCCGCCGGCCTCCATGATGCGTGCCACTTCGTTCTCGCGCAGGCGCCCCGAGATGGCGTCTGCATAGACCGTATAGACGAGTGCATCGACCTCGGAGTCATCGCCAAACAGTGTCTCGTGCACCCGTGGCCCCAAGCCCACACGCTGCTTCAACAGCTGCGGCAGCTTGAACCCGACCTGGCCGGTGACGGCGCGGAAACGCCCGCGGCGAATGCTGCCTAGGCTGTCCTTGAGCACCAGGCGATCGACGCGGACCCCGTCCAGAGCCAGCTTCTCGGCCAAGACTTCGCGCATCTGGGTCGGAGAACCCGACAGAATCACGACGCGGCAGCCCGGATCCTTGCGAACCAAGTTGCGGAGCAAGGCGCCGCTGCCTGGAATGTTCTGTTTCTGGCTGGCTGGCTCGACCGCCGCGCGCAGCAGCCCTCGCACCGAGTGAATGTCGGTGTCCAGGTAGGTGCGGTCTAGGTCCCAGCGGTAGATGTGCACGACTGCTCGCTAACTCAAAACATCGCTATGCGACCGGGGAAGGCGTACCGCAGCAACAAGCGCGTGGCCACATGGTCCGACGTCGGCACAATGCCGAAATCGATGGTCATCTGTCCGGTCTGGACGGCAATGGCGCCCATTGGGGCCAGCTCGACGTCCCCCCGACTGGTAAAGACGAGTCCGGTATCCATGTCGATTCCGCCGTTGAAGGTCTCAATGACGCACATGCCGCCGATGAGGTCGACCCGCATGGTCCAGCTGCTGCGGAAGAATCGCTGCCGCAGGCCGCCGCGAATCTCGGCGCTCATCCACTCCACGCTGCCCAGCTGCACCGCATCCCAGCGCTTGGCAATCGGTTGTGCGAACAGGGCCCCCAAGACGACCCTGTCGCGCAGATTGACCTCCCAGACGGCACCGAGTGCCAGGGAACGGGCGTCCCAGGTCGACAAAACGGCGTCTAGGTGGGCTGTGCCGCCGATGGGCGACATGCCGTTGGGTTCGTCGAGCAGAACGACGATGCCTTCGGCCAAGCCGCCGAAGCCGAGACCGTCGCCCTTGATGCGTCGGCTGACGACAGCAACCAGGCGACCATCCTCGTCGATGACGGGACCCCCGGAGTTGCCGGGATTGACGGGGGTCGTGAACTGAACCGCGCGATTGCCGACCACACTGACTTCGCCAATCGAGAGGGCAAAACGCAGGGTGCCCGACAGGAATCCGGGAACCTCGGCGGCGCCATAGGGGTGGCCGATGGTGTAGACCGTGTCGCCGGGCTCGGGGCGGTCTTCGCGGATTTCGAGCCAAGTGCCCGCACGCCACTCGACGTCCTCGTGCAGCTTGAGAACCGCTTGATCCCAGGCCAAGTTGGTCGCCTGGACAAGTGCCCAGCCTTGGCGCCCATCGGCGGTCTGCACGTGGACTCGGCGGCCGGACAGCACGCAGTGGTACGCCGTGGCGATGGTGTCTTCAGAGATGAACGCGCCCGAACAGACGGCGTTGCCCTGGGTGAGCAGCACCACGGTGTCGGTCGACGGGGGAGCGGCCCAGGCCAGGGCCGCGAACAAAAGGCTCCACATGGGCGGCATGATACGTCCCTCTCGATGCGACTCGTGCCTCTCTTGTTGTTGTTTGCGTGCAACGGTTCCACCGAGCCTGACGAAACTGGCGATCCAGCCCCGGACACCTGCCATGGTGACCCTGGCGATGCAGACCGTGTGCGCAAGCTCGTTCACGCCACGCCCTTTGACGACAGCGGTGCGCAGTCCGGTGGCTACCAAGTGTGCAGCGTCGATCCGGCGGATCCGGGCTTGGTCTGCGATCCGGCGGACCGCTTCGAGATGGGGCGCGCGTTCATGACCGAGATCGTGTTCAGCCCGGACGGTGTGTTGGGTGCCGTGGCCCAAGACGACGGCACGGTGGGCTTGTTCAGCCTGCAGGGCGACACCGTGCAGGTGGTGCATGCAGATTTTGGCGCTGGCCTCGGTTCGTTCTATGCAACCCAGGTGGTCTGGGACGAAGACGGAGAAGCACTGTGGGTGGTTGACGGCAATTGGCGCGAGAACGGAGGCGGTCTGTACAAGTTGTCCGTCGATTGCGATGGCACCCTCACTGACCTCGGGCTGGTTGTGGCAGCCAAGCAGCCCATGGGCCTGACCATCGACGGTGACCGCGCATTTGTGGCGGCTCGGGACCTCGGCGACTCGGCTGACGGTGACAATGCGCATCTGATTGCGCTCGACGGTTCAAGCTTGGCCTCGGGACCCGCATTTCCAGATGACGAGGCCTCGGTCGCCCATGCGGTGTGGACCGATGATCGCGCCTTCGCATTGGTGTCCGACAACAGCATGTTCTCGGGTCTGCCGAACCGCGTCTCGGTGGTGGCTACCGGCGAAGCATCCGTCGGTGAGGGAGTGGTTGTCGATGTGCCCGACCCGGTCTGGATGACGCCGTCGACTTTTGATGATGGCGTGCTGATCAGCAGTGGCTTCGAGAACGATCTGGTCTGGCTGCCGCGGAACGCAGACAGCTGGGGAACGCCCAACGTGATTGCCAGCTCCCCACTCGCCGGCGCCCATGCGCGACTGACCCGCGGAGTGGGTTCAGGGTTGGTTGTGGTTGCCGAGAACACCGGCGTGCACTTCCTGCGTTTTGACGGCGCCGGCGGTCTCGACGACCTTGGGACGGACTCCACCGGCACGACCACCGGATCGGTGGTCGGAGCCATTGGAATGCAGCCCTAGGAGCACCGGACAGGGAAACGGTGCGAGGCCCCGGAACCAGGCTAGTCCCGCACCATGTCGTCGTAGCGACGAACGAGCTGGTTGGACTCGCCGACCGTGATGAGCCCGTCTTCGATGGCGTCCTCGAAGGCCAGCTCGAATGAACTCATCTCGATGAGTCCAATGTTGCCGTCATAGGAATCGTCGATTCCACGCTCCAACACCACCTCGACCCTGTTGCGCGCGGGGTCATCAGGGCACTCGATGCGCACTTGGTCCAGCATCTCGACGAAGCTGTCCCGGTTGGTCTCGATGACCGCATCGCCCCAAAACGGCGCGCACATCAGCATCAGACCGCCCATTCCCAAGAACGGGAGGATGACGATCAGCGCTCCAATGATCAGAGCGCAGATCAGCAGGAAGATGGCAAAGCGCAGGACCCACGTGGCCAGTGAGGTCTGGCGTCCTCGGGGGGGCGGAAACTTCGGCTGGTTGGTGGGCGCATCGGCCTTGCTGCTATGCACGGGCCGCTTCGGCTTCTGAGGTGGAGGCGGTGGCGGAGCCTGTGCGGCCGGTTCTGGCAGGGGAGGTGGGCCGCTGAAGTCGATGGAGTCGTCTGTCGCATCGGCATCAGCTGGAAAGTCAGCCAACTCGACCCCAGTACTGGGGGATTCGGACAGCAGCTGCCCCGATAGCTCATCGGTCTCGGGTTTGTGGAGGTCGACCAGCTGGGGAATGAGGACTTGGGCCCAGTCTTTGAGCCACTCTCCATCGAGGCGAGCGCTGATGGAGCGGGCGGCCCGCTCGAACTTGCGTGCGTCGGGTCGCTGCTGCCACTCGTAGCTCATTCCGCTGCGAATCAGCTCGACGAGGTCGTCGTCGTCGATGATGGTGCGCACCTTGGCAAGCTCGACGTCGAGCTGAGCACCGAACCGTGTGGGGTGCAGGTTGGCGCGTCCCATTTGATCGCCGGTGATGCACTCGAGCAGCGTAGCGCTCAGCGCGTAAATGTCGGACTGGTGCCTGTCGTCGAGCTCAAAGCGCTCGGGTGACATGTACGGCAAAGAGCCAAAGATCGTGGCCTGGGTCCTGGCCTCGCGTTGTTCGAAGTTGGCTCTGGCGACACCGAAGTCCAGCAGCTTCACCTCGCCCAGCGGAGTGAGCTGGATGTTGGCGGGCTTGATGTCTCGATGCAGCAGACCCAGTGCCTTGCCGTCCCGCGTGGGCTGGGCGTAGGCGGCGTCGAGTGCCCCCGCGACCTCCTCGCAGATCGACAGGGCAGCCCGAGGTGGAATGGTTCCATTGCTGTCGATGATGGCCTTGACGGACACGCCCTCGACGTACTCCATGACCACGGTCCAACGACCTTCTAGAAACACGAGCCCGTCGACCTGCACGATGGCGCGATGGCGGAGGACGCCCAACATTCGGGCTTCATCGCGCAGGCGCTGCACGATCTCCCTCATGCCCTCCACATCGGCATTGAGCACCTTGAGTGCGACCGGCTTGCGAAAGCCCCCAGAGGACTGCAGCTCCGCCCGATAGACGGTGCCAAAGCCCCCCTTTCCGAGTGCTTCCATGATGTGGTAGCGCCGGCCTTCGCTGTTGTCGCCATTACCCATGCACGCAGCAGCCTACCCTGCGCGGCAACGCGGTTGTATGCTCGGCCCGTGGGAACCGATTGAGCACATCTGACCCAGACAGCAAAGACGGACATTGGAGGTCGAGCCTCCGGGTGACCTACGGCGCCGTGCTTGGCGCGATGGTCTTGCTCACGTCGGTCGTGCTCATCACCGTCAGCCACTACAACGCACGCGAGAACATGCTCGATGTGTCGCGGACCTTTGTGGGGCAGGTGACCGACGTCACCTACCAGCGCACCGCTGCGTTCCTCGATGAGCCGCGGATCGTGAACCACACCACAGTGCGCGACCTGCGCAACGGACTCATTGGGCTCGAACGGCCCCACGGAATGGAGACCTACTTCTACGACACGCTGCTGGTTCACGGCGGCGTGCACCTGATGAACTATGCCGACACCCAGGGCAACTTCCTGATGGTCAAGCGCATGCCCGATGGGTCGATGTCGACCAAGAGCATCCGCATCGAGATGGTCGAGCAGCCCCCGAATGGCGACGGCACCCAACCTCAGCCGATTCCCAGGCGGATAACTGAGTGGGTGCACAGGCATGCGGGCGACGACATCGAGGCGGTCAAAGAGCGCATGCTCGATCCCGACGACTCTTACGATCCTCGAGAGCGGCCCTGGTTTATTGGCGCGCGGCAAGCCAATGAACTCTTCTGGACTGACGCCTACATTTTCTACACCGACAAGGCGCCGGGCATCACCGTGTCCATTCCGTACGTTATCGACGGTGACTTCCGCGGTGTGACCAGTGTGGACATCGGTCTAGCCGACTTCTCGCGCTTTCTGTCCGAGCTGCAAATCGGTGACCGGGGCTCGGCGTTCATCATCGACCACCGCGGCAACCTCATCGCCAGTCCCGATCCGAGCGACTTGGTGGCCGAGGCCCCGGATGGCGGGTCCGATCTGACCCTGCACAAGGCGCAGGAGAGTACTGTTCCCGCGCTGGCGGCAATTAGCGCACTCCCCGTCTTCAAGCGCGCCATGGACGAGACCGCAGAAGGCACCTTCTCGACGATGCACTTCGAGTCCGAGGGCGAGTACTGGTTGGGCGCCGTGCAGCCCATTCGCGTGGCGCCCGGCAAAGAGTGGCTCATTGTGGTCGTTGCGCCCGAGGACGACTTCTTGGCCCAGATCAAGACGCACAACCAGGTGAACTTGGTCGTCGCTGTTGTGTTTGTGTTCCTCGCGCTCATCTTGTCCGCATTGTTGAGCCGGTGGATTTCTTCGTCGCTGCGCTTGTTGGTCGATGAGAGCCGCAAGATCGAAGAGCTGAACTTTGACCAGCCGAGCGAGATCAAGACGCAGTTCCGCGAGATTCACGACGTCCTCGCCGCCTTTGAAGGCATGAAGACGGGGCTTCGGGCCTTCCAGAAGTACATGCCGCTCAAGCTTGTGCGCATCCTGCTCGAGAGCCAGGCCGAACCCGAGCTGGCGTCCGAGAACAAGGTCATCACCATCTGGTTCAGCGACATTGCTGGATTCTCTGCGGTGGCCGAGCGGCTTGAACCGCAAGAGATGTCGGTGGCGCTCGGGCACTACCTCGGAGACATCACCAAGGTGATCGAGGGACGTGATGGCACGGTCGTTCAGTACGTGGGCGACGAGATCTTCGCCCTGTTCAACGCCCCGCTGCCCGTCGACCAACATCCACTCAAGGCATGCGAAGCGGTCATCGAGGCCCGCAATTTGGTGGCCAGCATGTACGACGGTGAGGGAGGCACGGTGCCGCTTCCCACTCGTTTTGCGCTGCACACCACCGAGGTCGCCGTAGGTCACTTTGGGTCGCCTGAGCGCCTGTACTACGGCGCTGTCGGCGATGGCGTGAACCTGACGAGTCGTCTCGAGGGCGCCAACAAGCAATACGGCACAGACATCATCATCAGCGAAGACGTGTGGCGGCAGGTGGCCGACCACTTCGAGTCCCGTCGCCTCGACACCATCATCGTCAAGGGCCGCACCACCGAGATTGGCATCTACGAGCTGCTCGGGCGCAAGGGTGAGGTCGATGCCGACCTGCTTGCGGCCCGCACGCACTACGAAGACGCGCTGGCCCTGTACGCGCACATGGACTGGGACGACGCCATCGAGGCCTGCAAAAAGGCCCTGGAGATTCGCAAAGACGACCGGGCCGCCCGCATGTTGGCTACGCGATGCCGCAAGTACAAGCGCCGTGGCGAGGTCGAGACGGGCTGGACGGCTGCGTTCAAGATGGAGACTAAATAGGGCCTCAGGCTTTGGCGATCAGCGCATCGAGCACAATGCGGGCCTCATCGGTGACGCTGGTGGCGCGAATCTCAAAGCCCCCCTCGACCAGGGCCGTCACGGTGCCGTAGACGTCGGTGATCTCGGTCCCGTCGACAGACGCGCCGAGCTTGATTTTGTCCCACACGTCGAGGGCCAGAGCCGTATGCAACGTAAGACTGCGGCCCTGCACACGAACGATGACGCACTCGTGAGGGGCGACCTCGACCTGCTTGCCAATGATGCGCCAGCACTGGCCGGGCAGTGCGACGTCGATTGCTGGAATGACCTCGCCCTCGGGCATCTTCATGTCGTCACAGGCGAGCACTGGGTAGCAGCGAATGGGCTCGCTGCGGCCTTTGGCCATCAAATCCATTGGGCCGCCGATGACCAGTCCATCGTCGCCGCAGGCAACGCGAGTGGCGTCGCTGATCAACACCTGATTGCCAATCGTGAACCCCTCGAGGCGAGCTGCGAGGTTGATGGCATCACCGACCACGCCGTACTTCATTCGCTTTTCGCTGCCGATGTTGCCAGCAACGACATTGCCTGTGTCGATGCCGATGCCCATCTCGAGGTCTCGACCTTCTGTTGCGCAAAAGCTGACCAGTGCCTGCTGCATGCCGATCGCGGCCTTGATGGCGTTGCGGGCGTCGTGCGGTCCCAGGTTTGGGGCTCCAAAGAACAGGACCATCCCGTCGCCCAACAGCTCGGCGATGTTGCCGTCTCGCTTGGCGATGGGACCCGACATGGCCGTGAAGTAGCGGTTGAGCAGCTCAACCATGTTCGTCGGCCCAAGTTGCTCGGACAGGCTCGTGAATCCACGCAGGTCGCTCATGACGACGGTCACTTGTCGGGACTCGCCACCCAAGACCATTCCGTCGGGATCTGCCAGCGCACGCTCCGCGACGTCGTCGCTGACGAATCGTCCAAACGCCCCACGGATGCGGTCCCGCTCTCGAAGTCCGTGGGTCATGCGGTTGAACGCCCGGCCCAGCACGCCGATTTCATCCCAGCTCGGGATGTGCACATTGCGCTCGAGGTCACCGTCAGCCACAGCCAGGGCCGTGTCGGTGAGCGTCAACAGATGCCGGTTGATCCAGCGGGCGAACAAGATCGCGGACAGCAGAGACAGCAGCCCGCCGATCAGGATGGTGTTGATGATGCGCTGGGTGTCCTCAGCGTTGCGGAAGTCTCTCAGCTCGGCGTCAACGGCCACCTCGACGATGCCGACGACGACCCCGCCGCTGGTGCGGATCGGCGCATAAGCAGTGTCCCAGCGTCCCCACTCGTCCTCGAGGCCAAAGACATAGATGACCTCGCCCTCCTCCCATGCGTGGTTGCGCTCTTTGATGCCGTCAAAGATGGGGTAGCCGACTGGAAATGGGGCCTCGACACCCGAGTCGATGACGTACGACCAACGGCCCTTTCGATCCCGTTTGCTGGTACCGATCCAACCGACCTCGGCGCCGTTGGTGGCCACACGCATCCATTGAGCGAGGTGGCGGTAGTCCGGTCGTTTCATGGCCTTGGGCGTGGTGAAGCTTCGGTGGACGTCCCCGTCGATTTGGTAGGCAAGTGTCTGGGCCAAGCCCTCGATCATGACTTGCTGGGCCCGGCGTTCGACGGCGAGCTGATCGTTGTGGTCAAGCCACAATGCCGCTGCGATCAGGCTGGCAGCGAGTCCTCCGAACACCAGGCCCAGCTTGGCCCAGAGCGGGAACAGAACGCGAAGCGAGGCAGTGTGCGGCACGGTGTAGGCTTACCACGTGCTCGCCGTGCTTTCCCTACTGTTCGCCTGTTCCAGCTCACCGTCGAGCCTGGACCGACCCAACCGCATGGTCGTGGCACCTGACGGCTTGCTCTACGTGTCGGACCTGCACCACGACCGCATCGTGGTCTTTGATGACCAGGGCAACTACAAGCGCGAGTTCGGTCAGCAGGGCTTGTCCCGTGGCGACCTGTGGCACGTGTGGGACTTGGCCATCGAACCCGACGGCGCCGTGCTTGTACTCAATGAGCGGCCGGCCACCGATAGGAACGTCGACTCAAGCGCCATCGAGGTGAAGCGGTTCCGCAACGACCGCGAGGTGGCGGCCGCCTTCTTGCTGGGTCCGGGAGGAGAGCCCATCAAGGTGGCAGAAGGCATCGCCATCCACCCCGATGGGGGGTTCTTGGTTGTCGACTCGGGCTCTGGAAACGTCTATCGATACGACGAAAACTGGGTCTTTGCCGGTACCTTTGGCTACCAGGGTCGCGAGGGGGAGCAAGCCACGGTGGTGGTGTCCCACGCCGATCAGGTCTGGGTACTCGAGCAGTACACACATCGGTTTCGCTTGCTGGACAAAGAGGGCACCGAGCAGCTGACCTTCCGACGGCCGGGCTCCATGCCCGGACAGGTGTCCTTTCCAGTCGGCATGAGCTTTTGTCCGGACAATTGGATGGCGGTGGCCGATCTGGGCAACCACCGGGTTGTTCTGTTTGACCTCGATGGCAACCATGTGCGCACGTGGACGCCACCACCGAAGGGTCGGCACATGCCTCTTCAGGTGATGGATGTGGCCGTGTCTGGCGATTGTCAGCGGGTATGGGTGGCCGACGGCAAGGGCGACCGGGTCCTGGCCTTGGGGACTGACGGCGAAGTGGAGCTGACGATCGACCGCTGGTAGGCATCCCGAGCCGTGCCAGTGGAGCGCCCTGCATGGAGGACTGATGGTGACGGCCTAGCCGCGCAGTCGCCGATGGCAGCCCGATCGCTGCGGTACCGGAAAACTCCCTCTCAAAACGGATTCAGGGGCGCCGATGAATCCTTAAGACTGTCTTAGGAGAGGCCATTCTGGAACCTGCGAAGCGCGTTGCCGTGGTGTCGAACGACGTGTCGACGCGGGAATATGTGCAGCGATGCCTGGGCGGCGAGGAGTGGGAGGTGGTCTGGATACCGCCCACACCCGGAAGGCTCATTTCTGCATTGCGACAGGCCGGCACAGACCTCCTCGTGCTGCGCATGGCTAGGCCGGAAGCTGCCATTCGGCGCATTCGACGCGCTGAACTGACAGCATGCGGAGCAGAGCATGCGCTGCCTATTTTCTGTTTGGTGGATGCTCCTGAGCCCCGCGAGGTGGAGTCTTTGCACCGGGCGGGGGCAACGCGAGTTCTAGGGAACGTGAGGCATCCCCAGGCTCTTGTGCGAGCCGTCGACGCCTGGATGCATGCGCTCAATGCGGTGATGTGGGCCCGCGTCCTGGTGGTCGAGGACACCCGCTTGATGCGCAAGGTCGCCACAACGGCTCTTCAAGAGTTGGGCATCGATGTCGTTGTCGCCAGCGATGGCCAGGAAGCAAAGGAGATGATCGAAGCGGGGTTGGTCGACGATGTGGATTTGGTGGTGTCAGACCTGAACATGCCCCGCATGGACGGCGAGAAGTTGTGCCTGTACATCCGGCAGTGCGAGGCGCTGCGGGACATCCCGGTGATCATTCTTACTGGTGACACCAAGGCATCCACACAGGCGCGGGTATTTGACTCAGGCGCCTCTGACTTCGTCACCAAGCCCTATCGAAAGGACCTGTTCCTGACGCGCGTCGTGATGCAGATCGAAAATTGGCGCTTGCGGAGACAACTTGCCGAGCGCGTCGACCGGGCAACGGCCGACATTCGGCGCATCAACGAGCGTCTGATCGCCGCGAACCAGTCCAAGAGCGAGTTCCTGGCCAACATGAGCCACGAGATCCGCACACCCATCAACGGCATCGTCGGCTTCACCGACATGCTGCTCGACTCCGAGCTTCACGAGGGACAGCGCCGGGCATTGAACACGGTTCGCACATGCTCTGACGCGCTTCTGACGCTGGTGAGCGGCATCCTCGATCTGACCCAGATCGAGAACGGCATGCTGAAGCTCGAGGTGGCGCCGTTCAACCTCGAAGACCTGCTGTTTGAAGCCATGGAGATTGTCGCGCCCCAGGCCAGCCGCGACGTTCAGTTGCTCGTCGACGTGGGGAATGTCCACGCCATGGTTGTGTCGGACTCTGTGCGCCTGCGACAGATCCTGGTCAACCTGCTGGGCAACGCGGTCAAGTTCACCGAGAGAGGGCACGTCCTGCTGCGGGTCGAGGTCGTCGACGAGACCCCCGAACGCATGAATATTGCGCTCCACGTCGTCGACACAGGGATTGGCATGACGCCGGAGCAGGCCGCCATTGCGTTTGAGCCCTTCCGCCAGGTCGATGGCAGTCGAACGCGGAAATACGGCGGGACGGGGCTTGGATTGACGATTTCGCAGCGCCTGGCAACGCTGCTCGACGGGCAGCTGACCCTGGAAAGCGTGCAGGGCGCGGGCAGTACGTTCACCCTTTGGCTTGGCATCGATAAACAGGCCTGGACAGCGCCTGCCGATGATGACGAGGGAGCGCCTGACCTGTCGGGGCAACGCTGCCTGATTGTTGAGGACTCGCCCATTGCCGCTGCAATCGTGGCCGAAACGGTCCGACGCCTGGGTATGGTGCCTGCCATTGCAGAGTCCGCCGAGATGGCGCTCAAGATGATCCGGCCGGACGACCCATTGGTACTCGTCGACATCATGATGCCCACGATGGACGGACACGATTTCATGGCAGCGGTGCGCAGATTGCGCGGCCAAGCCGTGCCACACAGCATCGCCATCACCGCCGATGTGCGCCCGAGCACGGCTGTTCGGATTCGCGAGAGCGGCTTCGATGGCTATTTGTACAAACCGATTCGAAGATCAGCACTGATCAAGTCGATTCGTCGGCTGATGGCCCAAGACGTCGAAGAACCGCCACCAACCCAGACGGACAGCATCGCAAATCGCGAGCAGAGCGTGAGCTACCGGGTGCTCGTTGCCGAAGACAACATGGTCAATCAGCTGCTCATCATGGAGCTGCTCAAGCGCATGGGTCACGTGCCCACGCTGGCAAAGGACGGGGTCGAGGCCGTGGCACGCATTCGCGAGGACCGCTTCGACTTGGTGCTGATGGACATGCAGATGCCCAACATGGACGGCCTCGACGCGACGCGCACGATTCGCGCGTTGGGGTGCGCAACACCGATCTGCGCGTTGACCGCCAACGCCTTCGAATCGGACCGAGTGGCCTGCTTCGACGCCGGAATGGATGACTTCCTGACCAAGCCGCTCAAGCGCGACACGATTCGACAGACCATCCTGCGGCTGTGCGCACACAGCCCGTCAACAGCCGGGGCCGAATCGTTCCGGGTGCTGATTGTCGAGGATGAACCGGCGTCAACGGTCATGCTGCGTGGTGCCATTGAAGCGCGCTATCCGAGCTGGACGGTCCGCACGGCTTCAGACGGCATGGACGCCATGGTCCTACTGGGCAGCTTGCTGCCCCACCTCATCATCAGCGACATGGGCATGCCGCGGATGGACGGCTGCAGCCTAGTGGAATTTGTGCGCTCCAATGACCGGTACAGCGCGACAAAGATTGTGATTCTCACCGCCTTGCCTCCGGACGACCCCGAAGTGCGCCGTGTGCGCCGCCTTGGGGTGTCCGCCGTCGAACACAAGCCGTGCGACATACAATCGCTGTACAAGCAGATTCAGAAGGCTACACACGAGAGCAGGCGCGTGCAGGCGGTCGAAGAGACCGCACAGCTAGACCTGGAGCCGACCTCCTAAGGGTGATGGCTGAACACACGGATATCGGCACGAATACCGTGCAGGACACGATATCCGTGCCTGTGCGGGATCGTAGCGATGGGTGAATTAAGATGGAGTAAGCGGGATAAATAGGCGATGAGGAATGTGGCACGCGGTTTGCTCTAGGTCATGGTGTCTGGCAATGAGCTAGCAATTCACCAACGACCTTCGAGGTATCCACTATGAAGCTCCACAATTCCTTTGGCATGAATCCGCGCACCATTCGCATGTTCCTTCTCGAAAAGGACATTCATCTCGATACCATTGAGGTCGACCTGCTGGGCGCCGAGAACCGGCGGCAGCCGTATCTAGCCAAGAACCCCGCTGGGCAGCTGCCGCTGCTTGAGCTGGACGACGGCACCTACATCGCCGAGAGCGCGGCCATCGTCGAGTACCTTGAGACAGCCTTTCCCGAGGCTCCGACGCTGCTGGGAAGCTCCGAGAAGGACAAGGCCGTGACCCGAATGTGGTGGCGCCGAGTCGAGCTCGAGATTGCGCGTCCGATGGTGCACGCCTTCTACTACGCCGAGGGCTACGACATCTTCAAGGACCGTCTGCACACGATTCCGGACGCGGCGGACAGCCTCAAAGAGAAGGCACGCAACAACCTGAAGTGGCTCGAGGACTTGCTGGGTGATGACGCCTGGATTGCAGGGGACACCTTCACCATCGCGGACATCTGCTTGTACTGCTACATCGATCAGCTGCGCACCGCAGGCCAGCCGCTTGATCCCTCGTTGACGCGGTTGAACGATTGGTTCAAGCGGGTCGGGGCCCGGCCCAGTGCCGATGCAAGCGTATTCCCAGTGCAGCCCATGGGCATGCGCGGCTAAACAAACCCGGGCGCCGACCTATACTCGGCGCCCTTTTCTTGTGGAGGGCACTATGCTCACCTTCTCTTCTTCTCAGAACGACATCGTCTCTTCCAAGCGTGCCGTGCGAACGGCAATCGACAACGCAGTTGAGGGGCTCGACTCCGAGTGCAGCCTGCTGGTGGTTCACGCCACCATTGGGCATGACTTCGACCAGCTGGTGGCCGAGGCCGCCGTCGCCGTGCCCAACGCGGCCGTGGTCGGGTGCAGTGCGGCCGGCGTGGTCAGTGGCGACGGCGCTTCGGAGCGAATGCGTGCGATTGCGCTCATGGCCGTCAGTGGCAGCGAGTTCGCAGTGGCCAGCGCAGACAGCATTCGAGGCAGCACGTCTTTCGACGTCGCCGCATCCGTGGCCGCCGAGCTCAAGGCCAAGGACCCGAACATCCACATGCTCTTGATCTTGGCATCGGGCATCGACATTGCCGGCGACCAAGCTATTGCGGGCATTGCGTCTGTGTTTGGCGATGATGTGCCCGTCTTTGGCGGCACCTCGGCGGACAATATGCGAGCCAGTGCGACGCTGCAGTTCGCCCAGGGCAAGGTGTTCGAGCGCGGCATCGTGCTCGTTGGGTTCTCCGACCCCTCGGTAAAGCTGTACACCGCCGTTCACCACGGCTCGCGTCCGGTCGGACGCCCCTTCGAGGTGACCAAATCAACCGCAAACCACGTCCAGGAATTGGACGGCAAGCCCGCTTGGCCGACTCTCATGGAACGTGTGGGCATGCCGCTCGACGTCGAAGTTTCGTCGACGTTTCCCGTGGCGGCCTTGGGCCAGAAAGTGCCCGAGGCCATCGCCGATGCGTACGCCAATAGCCACGTCATCCACACCATCTTCAAAGTGTCTGACGACCTGCAGTCGTTCTACCTGCCGGCCACATGCCCGGTGGGAACCGTGC
>CAYYHT010000023.1:0-4614 GCA_964471355.1 uncultured Enterobacteriaceae bacterium | reverse complement strand
TCTCCCCTATGCAGCGGGACGAAGAACTCATTTTCTCCGGAACCGATGCCATGGTGGCGGGCCTGGCGAGTCAGCTCGAGGGCCGACGCCCCATCGCTGTCTTTCACACCGACTGCGGCGCACGTGGAAAGCTGATGTTCAACAAGATCCTCAAGGACGAGATCATCATGAAGCTCCAGTTCCCGCTGACCGGCGGTGACCCCGTTCCATGGCTTGGCTTGTATGGATTCGGCGAGTTCACGCCCGTCGGCGGGGTGAACCACTTCCATACGCAGACATCGTCCCTGTACGTCTTGCTCCGGGACGGGTGAGGCCTTGGGAACCCACACCTATGACGAGCTTGTAGGCATCTGCGACCGCTTGGAGCGGCAGCTGTCGCGAGCCATGGGTGTGGAACAAGACCTGATCGACACAAGAGATGCGCTGGATCGCGAACTGGCCCGATTCCGCGTCCAACAGGCTCTGCACGAGCGCGCATTGACCGCCACGGTTCCTGGGGACCTGGCGGAGCTGTGCGTCGAGGCCTTGATCGAGGCCTTCGAGTTTGAGTTCCTGCTGATGTACAGCGTTGCTGGAGACGGAACGCTCGAGCGCTTGGCCCAGTTCGGTACCGAGGCCCCTGCCACACTGCCGGCGGGGGCTGCGATGACCCTGCCTGACGACAATGCCCACTTGCTCACGCCAGACCATCCGGCCTTGGCGGGTCTGGAGTCGCTCAATCTGGTGCAGTCAGTGGCCTGCCGCGTCTGCCATCAAGGCAAGCCACTGCTCGTGATGATCGGCGGCAGGACAGCTGCGAAGGCCGCCTTCTTCCAGCCCCTGCGGACCGAGGTACTGACGCCGTTTGGCGCCATGGTCACGCAGGTCGGTGCCGTGTGGATCAACCACCACCTGAACCTCGTCGTGCGTGAGCACCGCTATAGCGTGCTGTTTCATCGCAGTAATGACGCGATCTTCCTGGTCAATCCGACCGGGGCCATTGTGGACTGCAACGCAAAGGCGCTCGAGCTGTTTGGCTACAACAGGGCAGAGCTGACCCAGATGACGGTCTTCGACCTGGGTCCAGCGGACGACGTGCAGCGGTTCAAGGGCATGTTCGCGCGCCTGACCGAGGACGGCTCGATGCGTGCTGAGCGCACCTGCATCACCAAAGACGGGGCGACCTTTCCGGGCGAGGTGAATGCCAGTCTGTTCGAGATCGACAACGAGGTGATGATCCACAGCATCTTGCGCGACCTGACCCAAGAAAAGCGGCAACAGCGCCAGCTCATCGAGTCCGAGCGCCTGGCAGCCCTCGGGCAGCTCATCGCCGGCATCGCCCACGAGATCAACACCCCCATCGGCGTCATTCTCGCCTCGATCGGCAACATCGAACAGGCGTTGGCCGACACGCTCGAGCAGCTGCCACGCATGGCCCGCGAGCTGCCGGCAGACCAGGCGGGACCATTCTTTGAGCTGATGGCGCGGGCCCGTGAGCGGCAGGACAGCCTGTCTTCCCGCGAGGAACGGGCTCTTCGACGCTCGCTGCGCAAACAACTCGAGCAGCTCGATGTGCCCCAGGTCGACGCGCTCGCTGATGCCTTGGTCGATGTGGGCATCTCCGAGAACCTCGAGACGTTCGCAGGGCTGTTCAAGGACCGGGGTCAGGCATCGGTCGAGGCGGCCTACAACCTCGCTTCACTGCGCCGGAACAGCGAGAACATTCGGACGGCTGTGGGCTTGGCCAGCAAGGTGGTGTTTGCCCTCAAGAAATATGTGCATCACGACCACACGGGCGAGATGAAGCCGGCAGACCTCATCGAGGGCCTGAACGTGGTGCTGACGCTGTACAGCAACAAGCTCAAGCACGGCATCGAGCTGGTTCGCAACTTCGAGGAGTTGCCGATGGTGCCGGCCTTGATCGACGAGTTGAATCAGGTGTGGACCAACTTGGTGCACAACGCCCTGCAGGCGATGGGCGGCGAGGGGCGCATGGAACTGATTGCCGTGCACGACGGCGCTCATGTGCAAATCAGCGTGGTCGACGATGGGCCGGGCATCGATGCCGAGCATGCCGATCGCATCTTCGAGCCTTTCTTTACGACCAAGGTGGCGGGCGAGGGCAGTGGCCTGGGCCTCGATATCTGTCGCCGCATCGTCGAGCGTCACAACGGAAAGCTCTGGTTTGACAGCGTCCCGGGACGCACCGCCTTCCACGTCCGGCTGCCGGTCGACGGCGGCGTGTCATGAGTCGCCCTGTCGTTCTGTGCGTGGACGACGAGAAGATTGTGCTCGATGGACTCAAGGAGCAGCTTCGCAGGCGTTCAGGTGGCGAGTTTGGCATCGAGGCCGCCCAGAGCGCAGAAGAGGCGCTGGAGATCATGGCAGAGCTGGCCGAGGACGGCGTCGACGTGCCAGTCATTCTCTCGGATCACCTGATGCCAGGCATGCGTGGGGCCGACCTGCTGGTCGCTGTCCATGAACGCCATCCTCGAACCCTCACCATCCTGCTCACGGGACAGGCAGACGCTGATGCGGTGGGCCAGGCGCTGAACGACGCCGACCTGTACCGGTACATCAGCAAGCCATGGGCCGAAGAGGACCTCGTTCTGACTGTACGCGAGGCGATTCGACGCTTCTTCAGTGACAAAAAGCTCGAAGAGCAGAATGCCGAGCTTGGACGCCTGAACCGAGATCTGCGTCGAGCCCTGCGCGAGGTGAAGAGCCTGCGGGACCGCTTGGCTGCCGACAACAAGTACCTTCGTGACGAGATCGCAACCTCGGCCGGCGTGCGCGAGATTGTGGGCCACAGCGCCATCTTGCGGGCGATGCTGGACCAGGTCGATTTGGTGGCTGACACCGACGCCAACGTGCTGATCCTGGGCGAGTCTGGCACGGGCAAGGAACTCATCGCCCGAGCCGTTCATGGACGCAGTCGACGTGCAGCTCGGCCGCTGGTGAAGGTGAACTGTGCGGCGCTGCCCGCCAACCTCATCGAGTCCGAGCTGTTCGGCCACGAGAAGGGGGCGTTTACCGGGGCGACGAACAAGCGAATCGGTCGATTTGAGCTGGCTGATGGCGGCACCATCTTTCTCGACGAGGTGGGTGAGATGCCTGTCGAGCTCCAGGCCAAGCTGCTGCGCGTCCTGCAAGAAGGCGAGTTCGAGCGACTGGGCGGCAGCAAGACCCTGACCACCGACGCACGGGTCATTGCAGCAACCAACCAGGATCTGCGCCAAGCATGCGCCGAGGGCCGCTTCCGAGAGGACCTGTACTATCGGCTGGCCGTGTTTCCCATCGAGGCTCCAGCGCTGCGCGAACGCCCCGATGACATCGCACTGCTGACCAGGCACTTCGTTGCCAAGTACGCCCCCAAGATGGGCAAGCCCGCGCTGCACATCACCACCTCGGCCCTAGAGCGACTCGCGAACTACTCCTGGCCTGGCAATGTCCGTGAGCTCGAGAACATCGTGGCCCGAGCCGTCATTTTGTCGACGGGCACCTCGCTCGAAGTGCCGGCCTTAGCAGCCACCACCGGGCCGACGCGGCAGACTCATGCTCCACGCACACTTCGCGATGTCGAGCGGGCGCTCATCGTCGAGGCGCTCGAGGCCTGTGCTGGGGTCGTGGGGGGCCGAGATGGGGCCGCACGCCGCCTCGATGTTCCAGCCAGCACTTTGAGGGACCGAATTCGTCGGTACGAACTCTAAGCAAAAGAGCCCCGCGAGCATGCAGCCCGCGGGGCATCTGAAGTGCTGGAGCCGAGGATCGGACTTGAACCGACGACCTGCTGATTACGAATCAGCTGCGCTACCAACTGTGCCACCTCGGCTCGGCGGGCGCCGCGTAACCGTACGCATCCCGGAACGCCAAAACACCACAGCTGCGTCATGAAGCTTGTGACCAACCATCGATGCGGGTACAACCCGGGTGTGTTGCGCTTCTTTACTCCGTTGTTGTTGACCGTCCTTCCCACGCTGGCTCTGGCCGGAGAACCTTTGCTGGTTCCCGACTTCACGCCGGGCAGTACGGCCGAGTTCTCCCTCGCATTCATGCTGCAAGAGAAGGTCTTCGAGGAACTCAAGAAAGATGGAAACATCATCTTGGGCACCGATGCGGCGCGACCGGTGGTCGGCAGCCAGCTCGATACCTGCTTCGACGTGGACTGGTGCCCCTATGCGCCACTTCAACAGCTGCCTGCGCGCGTCGCCATCACTGTCCGAGTCGTTCGCGATCCGGGCCGCGAGAATGCGCTGTTCGGCCAAGTCGAGTTCTACGAGCAGGGCGACCCGACTCCGATGGACGAGTACGAGTCCCTGATCATCCCGGGACAAGAAGGCACCTTCGCGTTCGAGCTGCGCACCAAGACCCAGGACCTGCTGTCGCTGCTCGGCTCGGCACCCGCCGACGACCTGATGCAGGCAGTCAAGCTGCTCGATCGGGCGAACAACCCAGCGCCGCCCGTCGATACCCGGCCGCCACCGGACACCACACCGCCTCCGGACAACCGCCCGCCGCCCGATACGACACTGCCGCCGGACAACCGGCCTCCGCCCGACAATCGGCCTCCGCCGGACACCTCCATGGACCGGGACTGGCAGAACGATCCGCTGGTCGATCTGCTTGAAGGCACCG
>CAYYHT010000022.1:0-24473 GCA_964471355.1 uncultured Enterobacteriaceae bacterium | reverse complement strand
CTCGTCGTCGGCGGTGGCCTGAAGCTCGCTCGATTCGTCACAAAGGCTGTAGAGCACGGCTGGACGGGAATGGAGGTCTTCGCCGGCATCCCTGGAACCATCGGCGGCGCGGTCCGCATGAACGCGGGGGCATCCCTGGGCGAGACCATCGACGTCTTGTTGGATGTTGTGGTGGTGCACAAGGACGGAACCGTGAACACGCTCGACGCCACCAACTTGAACATGAGCTACCGCAGCTGCACGCTTCCACCCGGATCGATTGTGGCCTCGGCGCGCCTGGCTGTCAGCGATGCGGATCCAACGACGACATTCGCCCGCATGAACGAGTTTTTGGCGCGGCGAAAGGCGACCCAGCCGGTGGACATGCGCAGCTGCGGCTCGACCTTCCGAAACCCCGAGGGCGACCACGCAGGGCGCCTCATCGAGGCTGCAGGCCTCAAGGGATTCACCATTGGCGGTGCTGCGGTCTCAACCAAGCATGCCAACTTCGTCGTCAACCTTGGTGACGCCAACGCAGAGGATCTGCGAGGCGTCATCGCTCACATGAGGCGTGAGGTCCAACGCCAGTTCGGTGTCGACCTGCAACGCGAAGTTCACTTCGTAGGGGACTGGTCGCACTGGGAGGCTAAGGAGGCCATCGCATGAGCCTGGACATCATCCGTTCACATCTGAGAAACGGCGAGCTTGAGCTGGCGCGTCACGGCGCCGTCGCCGCCCTTACAGAAGTCACCGGTGACGAATCGGAGCGTGGCATGCTGTTCGGCCTGTTGGCGCGGGTCTACACGCAGCTCGGCCGTCCATCCGATGCCATCGAGGCCGCTGAAAAAGCCAGCGAGCGCACCGACCACTGGGAGGTTCGACTCGCGCTAGGCGAAGCCATGCTCGCCATCGGCGAACCGGTTGGTGCGCGCGCCGTGCTGTCCGAGGCGTTCAAGCGCCAGTGCGCGGCCACGGGTCGCGAAGCCGATGTCCTGGGAGAGATCTTGCTGGGCAGTGCCCTTGCCGACACCAGCCGAGCAGCAGGCGACCCCACAGCTGGCTTGGCCATTGCCGAGCGTACGGTATCCATGGCGCGGACCTGTACGGGCTCGCAGTCCATCGAGACGGCCAACTCCTTGCTCGCACTTGGAATGTGCCTGTACGGCTGCGGAAAAGTGCCAGAAGCCAAGGCCGCACTCACCGAGGCTCTTGAGATTCGACAGGACCCGAGCCAACCAAATCCCGAGACGATCGAGGTCGCGGCCATCCTCGACGGACTTGGCATCGTCGCTCGCGCCAGGACCCGCCCCTTCGTGGCCGTCAAGCACCACACCGAGGCCCTGCGCATCTGGGTCAAGAATCTGGGACCCGATGCGGGCCCCATTGGGGCGTGCCGACATTCGCGGGCCCAAGCTATCCACCGCACCGGAGACTTCCGCGCGGCCCTAAAAGAGATGGAGGAGGCCGTCCGCATCACCGCCCTCACCCTTGGCCCCGACCACGTGGACACATGGATTGCGCGATTTGAGTATGCCCGTATAGACCTCGACGTCGGCAACATCTTCGAGGGCATGGCAGGCATGCAAAAGGCCACCGCGAAGGTACGCAAACGGCTGGGTTCAGAACACCCCGTTGTCGCGGCGATGGAGCGATTCCTCTAGGGCTGAAGACTAGTCGCCACAGGTCCAGACAGACTGGCAAACAACAGGCTCCGCAGGGATGTCCGAACCATCACCGCACCGTGTGCTCTCGAGCGCTTCGACACAGTCTTTTGCAGCGGTTGCATCGTACTCGCAGCCGCGAGTGTCTTCGACTTGCTGGGCTGCAACACATTCGTCAACGGTGTCCCAGAATCCCATACAGTCGATGGTCAACTGACAAGACGCCGCCGCAACATCAGCTTGGTAGTCATCGGGAGCGTAGCCGCAGGACAACATCAGAACGAACGGTGCCAGTCGCATCATGAGTTCTCCAGTGGCAGGATTTCCTGCTGCGATTCGAATGTGTTCTGGTTCCAGTGCCGGCGACAACGGGCTTCGTAGGTGTCCTCGGCGCCCAGCATCACCTGGTTTTCCTGCGCGACCATGCGCTGGCTGCGATCGGCCGGGGCCCCGCACACCATGCAACAGGCGAGATTCTTGGTGATGTACTCGGCAACAGCAAGCAGCTGCGGCATGGGCTCAAATGGCGTGCCGCTAAAGTCTTGATCGAGCCCGGCAACCACCACGCGGTAGCCCCGGTTGGCCAGTTCTTCAGCCACATCGACCAAGTCACCCTCGAAGAACTGGGCCTCGTCGATTCCAATGACCTGTGCATCGCCGATGCGAGTCAGGATGTCCGACGCGTTCTGGACAGGAACGCACGGAAGCTTCACTTTGCTATGCGTCACGATCTCGGTGACTGCATAGCGCGTGTCTGTCGCCGGCTTGAAGACGACGACTCGCTGCTTGCCGTACCGGGCACGGACCAAGCGCCGAATCAGTTCCTCGGTCTTGCCCGAGAACATGCAGCCGGTGATGACCTCGATCCAGCCGAGGTCGGGATGGCGATTGGGCATCATGCGGACGGCCCCCATTGAACCGGGTCATCGGTCCCTTGTTCCATGACCGCAGCCCCATGAGCCCCACGTGGACCCTCGCGCAGCCAGAACCGTCGACCGCGCAGGACCGGCGCATGTCCCGAGGTCTCGGCCCATGGGTTTTCATGACTCCAGGCCACGACGCCCAGTCCGCCGTCGCTTGAGGGCTCAGCCCACCAGACCGCTTGCAAGGCTGTGCAGTGCGGATCCGAGAATAGCGACAGTCCATTGGCCCGGTACAGCGCCTCGTAGCGGGACTTACCGGGATCCGAGGTCGCGAAGACCTCCCGTGGCGTGCCGTACAACACCTGGTTGACGTACCCGCGCGGCAGCTTCCAGGGACCATCCGCCGCCAACAGTGCGACGACTGGCAGATTCGGTGCCACTTGTCGGGCCTCGTTGGCCACATGCATCAGGCGAGAGTCCACCTGTGCGAGTTTCTCGAGAGAGCGCTTGGGCTTGACCAGCACCACCAGACCTCCCCGTTTGTCCTTGTCTTCTAAATCAGTCAGACAGATCTCGATGGAGATCGTTGAGTCTTCGTACGACGCGCAACGCCCCACTTCCGAACCGTCTCGCAGCGCCATGAGCCACAGATGCACGGCCGCCGCGATGGGCTGCGTATTGACGTCCTTGGGAAGCGGCTTCTTGAGGTGGAGCGTGTAGTGCCGGCCGGTGAGTGCGCCGTCGAGCGTCTCGATCAGCCGGTTGATGTCCTTTCGCTCGCCGGCGCCACGACCGGCAGCAAATGCGAGAGGCGCCAACACGAATGGGCTGCCGGTGCTGGTGGTCATGTGCAGCAGACCGGGAGCAATGACCGCCCTTGCGCGCGCGCCCTCGAGGGATGCTAGGCCCAAGCCCCAGATTGCAGCGCGTGCCCACGCCGGGCCGTGCTGATCACCTGCTGCGATTCGCTCGATGAGCGCATTGCGCACGTCATCACTCTGAGAGGAAATGACAAACTCGAGCTGAGTTCGAAGGCTGTCATCGTGCGCGACGACGCCGGGCCACTGGTCGGGAAGCCCGGTGGACCGCAACGAATCGAGCATGGCCGCGGTGAGCAGGGTCATGGCGGGCGTCTATAAAGGGATGAGGCTCAGCGCGCGACTCTACTTGGTGTCCTGCTCGGGTTCGTAGCCCAATCGCTTGGCGATGAGCGCGTCCAGACTCCAGTCACCGGCGCCCCAGAGCAGCGTCAACAGGCTCGCCATCAGGTAGGTGAATGGGGTCGCCGAGACAAATTTGTCTCCGGTCTCGATCAGGCGATCGTACAGACTCGCGTCGGTGTACATCGGGTCGATGAAGCCCTTGTCGGACGTCGCATAGGCAACCACCATCGTCACCACCAGCGGGATGGTCGCCACGCGGCCCCCCAGACCCAGCAGCAGGCAGATGCCGCCCACTAGCTCGACGATGGACGCCGCATAGGCGTTGGCCAATGGAAAGGGAATGTGCAGCGTGTCGCCAAACCAGCTGGCCACGCCGTCGATGTTGCCGAGCTTTCCCCATCCAGAGATCGCGAATGCGAACCCCCAGTAGGCCCGAATCGCCGTCCACACAGGCGTCTGCAGGTACGCGAGCAGCTTCGTCTCGAGGCGTATGGCTTCGGTTGCGCGCACGACGAGCGGGTGGTCAGTCATGAGATTTCCTCACCGTATTCGGGCTGCAAGCTCTCTTCCTCTTCCTCTTCGCCGTGCAGCATCATCAGTGCGAGGCTGATCGCCGAGCACAACTGCTGTGTTGCGGGGGTCGACAGCTCCGAGACCAACGCCTCGGCCGCTGACTCGCTCGACTCGCCACTCACCGCATCGCTGAGCTCCCGCTGCGAACCATCCGGACTCGTCCAGACCCGCCCGTCGAGCTCACCGCCCTGCAGTTCATTCCAGAGTCCCTCGAGGGTCGTCACGAGCGCCGTCCGAATCTCACGGGTGTCTTCTCCAGAATGTGCCAGCACGGCTTCACTGATGCCTGAGGCGGCCTGGTGGTCGCGCTCGATGCGTTCAGAGATTGCCCCCTTGCGTTCGTCGGGAAGCCGAGAGTTCGCGATGATGTCCAGGAATCGGCCGACTTGAGCCGTCTCGCGTGGCAGTAATTCCAGAGCCAGAACCGCCCGGCCCACACGGGGGGCTGCGAGGTCCCGCGCAGCCATGTCGGCGCCAAAGGACAACTCCCCCGCAGGCCCAATTCCAGCCAACAGCGCAGCATTGCCCATGGCTGCCTGTTCGGCGAGCTCTGGTCGTTGGCTGTCGCGATCAGATTTGGTGGGCTGTTGCTTGCCCGGCGTCTTCTTTTGTTTGCCCATCGTCCCTTCAGCGAGGTTCTACTGCACATAGCCCAATGCTTCCAGCGCGTCGGCCTCCCAACCTCCTACGCTTGCGCCCTCACCGACCTCATCCGGCCAATGAATGTCGGCACCGGCGGCCCAAGTCTCAAGCTCGGAGAGCAAACGGCTGGCTTCAGCCTGATTGCTGCTGACTTCGTCATCAACCTCCCCAAAGCGATGGTCATAGAGCCGCCACGCTTGGGTCTCGGGCCCTGATTGACGCGCATGCAACTTGAAGCGAGGGCCCCGAAAACTGCGGCGTCGAACGCTGAACTCGTCCAGGTCACCTGTGTGTGCCTTCTGGCCAAGCTCGCCCGCCAGCAGCACGGGAATGTACTGCTCGGCGATCATCGGGGCGTACCCTCGCGAAGACAGCACCGGGCGCCCTTGAACGTCGGGCCAGTGTTCCCTGCCAACCCCCGCTAGCTCGAGCACGGTCGGCGCCACGTCGATCAAACGGGCGGGTCCCAGGGGACTGCCCAGCGACTGAACTCCGGGTCCCGTGACAACAAATGGAACCTGCAAGACCGGTTCATACAGCCCGTGCACATGTCCCCAAAGCCCATGCTCACCGAAGTACTCACCGTGATCGGAAGTGACCAGCACGACGGTGTTTCGGTCGTCGTAGCCCCGCTGGGTGAGTGCCGTCATGTACATGCCCAGCACACGGTCCGCGCCCAGCACTGACCCATCGTAGAGCGGCCCAGCCACTTCGGCTTCGCGCTCGCTGGGCTGACCGGTGCCAAAGAGGTGGTGCTGGAGCAGGGCATCGCTGACGGTGCGTGCCTCGCGCAGGCTGACATCTGTGGGCAGAAATCGAGCGTGATCTCGGCGGTCGACCCGGTGGTAGGGCGCGTGTGCCTCGAAGATGTTCACAAAGGCAAAGAAGGACCTGTCGGGATCTGGCCGCTCATCGAGCCACCCAGAGAAGGCCTGTGCCCCCCATGCTCCCCCTTTGTCGCCCTGTCCCCACATCAACCGACGCCACGTCCGAGTCACCACGAACGCATCAGGCACCAGCTCGGCGCTCCAGGACGGGATGAAGGTGCCGAAGCCCTCGCCCAGACCGTTTGCTACATTGACCCACGGATTTCCCGTGACGGCGACGGTGTCATAGCCCGCCTTATTGAAGGCGGACTGCAGCGTGCGCTCACCATCCAACAGCGAGCCGTGCTCGTAATGAGCACCGTGGCTACCCGAATAGCGGCCCGTCAGCGTCGTGGCGTGACTAGGCAGACTCCAGCAAGCGTTGGCCCAGCCCTCGAACTGCATGCCGCGGTCGGCAAGCAGGGTCAGCTGCGGAGAGGTCTCCCGTTCGTATCCATAGGTAGAGAGCCGATCTCGCCTCACCGTGTCGAGCACAATGACCACAACGTTCGGGCCGTCTGCCCCTGGCAGCTGATTGTAGCGCGGAGGCTCTCCCGGGCGACCCCCGAGCACGACAAGCACGGCGGCAAGTCCGACGAAGAACACCACACGAAACGCGGTGCGGCTCGGGGATGGCTCTCCTGGATACCGCCAGCGAATCCAGCTCAGACCCGCGCCGATACAGGCAAAGAGCAGCACTGTGGGCCGTTCATCGACCAATCCGCCAACCGCGCCCACGACGACGGCAACGATCGCGACCAACACAGCGGGCCGACGGCGGAGCCACGGATCGAGCGCCGCTCCGAGCAGGGCCCCCACCACGCCATGGCTGACAGCAGCGACGACCAACCAGCTCGCTTGGCCTGTTGGGCCAGCAAAAGCAGTCAGCCCAAGACGGCTGATCAGCTCGAACAGTCCGACCCACCACAGAATGCGCGCGCCATGGAGCGCACCGTGGACCGGTTCAGGAATTAGCTGGCGTCCCGGGCGAGCCGGAAGCCGAGCCCGGACCACCGTGAATCCGGAGCCTCGGGGGAGCGAGCCTTGGCCCAAGCGGCCATCGACGGCTGGTCCCAGCCTCCAGGATGAATCCATCGGTCACGGGCGACGCCGTCCTGGCACCACTCGGCCACGTTTCCAGCCAGATCACGCACACCCTCGGGGGTGCAATCGTTGACGTACAGGCCCACCGCGCAGGGGCGTCCGAGGACTTCCTCGCTCGTGTTGGCGTTGCCGTCTCCGAAGGGGGCGCCCCACGGATACGGACGACGCTCTTCGCCGCGGGTCACCCACAGGCGCTCCTCGAACATCAGCAGTCGAGAGCCGGCGTAGCGAGCATAGGCGCTCGCCTCGTGCCAGCTGATGCCGACAACAGGCTGGTTGTCCACGATGAACGGCTGCGAGCTTTCGTCTTTGGCGCGCTCGGGCCATGGGTCGCTGCAGCCAGCAAGCCACTGCCAGCCATCTTCGCCCCAAATTTCGCGGTCGTCGTAGCCGCCAGCCTCGACAAAGAGGCGGTACTCGGCATTGGTGACGGGGAACTGGCCGATGACGATCGAGCCGTCCTCGCCCTGAACGGTGCGCCAGTATTCGGCATTGTCGGGGGTCACGACCCGAGGGTCGCCGAGCAGGCCAAGAACCTCGCCAAGATCGAGTCGATCTTTCGCGGAGCCTGCTCCGTCCTCGATCAAGGCAACAATAGCGGCGACGAGTGTTCCCCGTGCCTCGCTGTCTGCCCCATTCTGGGCAAGGTCCCGTCCGTAGCGTGCGAGTGGACCCACCCGCTCCGTTGCCGGAAGTCCGATGAGTGCGTCGAGATCAGCCTGGCTGGACACCTGTACCCCCTAGGTCACGCGGCGAAGAATCGTCGCGCATCACTGCCCTAACCAGGATTGTCGCGTTTCGTCACGCGACTCACCCGAAGATGACTCGCCAGCTGGTCGGCCAGCTGTCGCGGTTGCCCGATGCGCGCACATCGACAAAGTCTTCGGCGCCAAACTTCCCGGCCATCCAACGCTCGGCATGTTTCTGCTCAAGATCGAACCACTCCAAATTCCCCGAACCAGGCTCGGGACCGGGCGCGTACCGAAGCCAGATCGGATGCGCGTTGACCAACTTGTCCTTGGCGTCGCTGTCGAACGGCTCTCCAGGGCGAGAGAAATAGATTCGACGAATGCTGCCGTCCGAGCGCATGCCGACGAAAAACGGCTGGCGGGTCCCTGTCAGGGTCTTCGACAGGCCCTGCGCCCAGTCGAACAGCCGGAACTCGAACCGAAAACGCGCGGAGGTGTTTGACATGCGCCCAAGCTACCGCAGGTTGGGACCTTCGGGCAGCCCGATTCGGACATCGAGAGGCGCAGGCCCATCGAGGTCGAGCTCGGCGCGAATCCAGTGCTCATTGCGGTAGTGCTCTAGGCGGGCCAGCCGCTGGGCCTGGTTGAACGCACGCGCGGACACCCCCGCATCTGCAGCAGTGGAGGACCACATCGACAACGTCATTACAGCGAGCAAGCCGCCGGCCCAGTCCCTGTCCTCTTGCAGTAGCAGCACCGTCCCGGCTCCGAGCCCGCCGACAACTGCGGCGTAGACCAAGCCAGTGCCCGGACGGCCCGCGTAGACATGGCCGGCCCCGGGAATCACAGACAGCCCAACGGCCCCCGCCGCACTTCGCTGCCTCACTTCGTCCCAGCGATCGAGATCCGCCGAGAACAGGCCGGCCTGGGGACCGAGGGGTCCGGACACGCGCGACAGGGCGGCGATGGCGTCGGCTGGCTGACCGGTGCCCGCGTGACCCCAGGCTGCGTAAAAGGCCACCGCGTCGCCGATCTTCGGATCGGCCTCGCCAATCGCCAGCGCCTGTTTGGCTAGCCCGTCAAAGTCACTTCGCTGCATGTAGGTGTCGAGCAACGCGAGCTGAAACCAAGGCTTCCATGCAGGATCTTGATCGACTCCCGACGCCAGGGCGTATTGCTCGGCGAGCAGGTGACCATGCTTGCGCTGAAAACGGGACAGACGAAGGCGAGTATGGGGCGCTCGCGGGTCGTCTGCGTGGTCTGCGAGTGCGCGCAACACCTCGGCCGAGGCAATGTCGGGGTACCCCGAAGCCTCAAGCTCCTGCAGCATCTGCCAGGGCTTTTCGAAGGGGTCCAACCCCACGTCGGTTGGCACTTCTTGCGCCAGGGCCACGCTCAGCACCAAAGCGATCAACGAGGACGCCTCCGCATGCTCTCAAGTGCCCGTTTGACATCTTCTAGCTCGGCCGGTGAGCGCCCCGGTGGAGTCGGCGGAGGACCGGCGCTACCTGAATTGCCCGGTGCCTTTTTCGATTTCCCGGAGCTGCCAGACCGCCCAGAGCGTCCCTTTGCCGTCGGCCACACGGCACCGCCGGCGGGTTCGAATACCGCGTCAACCACTACACGGAAGGTGCGGTTGACCGGTGCATAGTAGGAGGTCGCCAGGTCTCCCCGGGTGTCTCGCGAGAACTCGACGGTATTCCTGGCCCTGAGCAGGCGGTCGGTTCGACTGCTGCTCTTGGAGCCGGGCAGCCTAGCCATCGAAGGCTTGACGATGCTTCCCTTGATGCTGCCCGCGTACGCCGTACCGAGCAGGCTGTAGTCCACATCCGCCGAAATCTTGCCGCCGTCGACCGAGACGCCGTACGCCTTTTCCGACGGCTCGAAATAAGGGGCAAGGCGCTCGAGAGGCAGGGATGTGACAGAACCAGCGCCTCTGATCAGGCCGTTCTTTCTCATGTCGCCGCTGGCATCGACTTTGGCCCCGTCGACCTTGCCGCGCAACTTGTAGGGCATGTACTCACCTGCGACCGGCCCAACGGTGAAGCTGTCCACGGCCACTTCCCAGTCTTTGCCACTGGGAGCGTTTGCCCGGTCCTCGACGTGCACCTTTCCGTCGGCGATGCGCAGCTCGGTGGGTTCTGCGGGAAGCCAGCTGAGGTCGAATCCAAGCCAGGGTTCTGCGATCGGGGTCTTGACCGAGCCACCAATCCAGCTGGCGAACTCCCATTTCGCGGCCTCGGGCAGCTCCAAACGCCCATCTTTCGCCATTCGGGCGTAGCCCTCAAATCCGAGGGCGACGGCCTTGCCGTCCTCAACCTTGACGGCATCGGCCCTAAACCATGGCTTGTCGTCTCCCTTGATCACCAGGCCAAAGACGCCTGCTCGGTCGGACGTCCAGCCCACTGGTTCACGAGCTGTGAGCACAAAGTTGTCCAGTTGGGCTTTGTCCCACTTGAGGACAAGACTGTCGGCTGCACCTCGGTATTCAAACGCGGCCTCACGGAACATGACGGTGTCCGCGGCGATGCGGAATCCCGCGTCGCGGGCCTTGATATTTCCGCTGATGATGGCGTAGCTGTTGGTCGGAACGACCCAGCCTCCCGCTGTGGAATCCCGGCGAATGTCCACGCTTAGGCCGCTCACGTCGACTGACTTGAGCTTCCAGTCGCCTCGGCCGACCTTGCCCGTCAGGCGGACCCGGCCGATGTGTGCGAATTGCTGACCATCCGAGCCTTTGACCGACACCCCAGTGAGTACAACGGACCCGGGCCGCCACTGCAGGTCCTTGAATGTGACTTCGCCTCCTGTCCGCGTGTTCAGGAAGTTCCGCATCTGCCCCGTGGCCGCTCGGTCCATATAGAACCATCCGCCTGCCACAGCGATGCCGCCGACCACCATGACGGCCGCAGCCGCGGCGGCCAATCCGCCAATGCCCAGAACGGCTAGGCCACCCCTTTTTGCTGTGACAATCGAGGTGTTGGTGGCCTGGCTCGGCGGCTTGGAAGCCGGAGAGAGCGAGCCATCGACGGCGCCACCCGTTGTGGGCGCCATGGTGCCGTGAACAGATGGGTCAGTGCCCTCACGGACCGAGCGAGGCACCTCGGCAATCGCGATGCTGCCCAGCGGGACGCCGCCATTGGAGTGCTCTTCGCCACTCCAGGTCTGGCCTTGGGCGGGCATGGCTGGGGCGACGAGCTGCCACGCCGTGCCGTCGAGCACCTTCTGAATCGCGGCACAATCGGGCAGTCTCCGTGCCCGGTCCACCTGCAAGCACCCCTCGATGACGCTGAGCAAATGCTCGGGAATGTCCGGCACTAGGCTCACCGCAGGGGGGTAGGAGCCCGAGGCGACCGCATTGAAGATGGACAGAATGTCGGGACCTGTGAAGGGTCCCCGGCCCGTGATCAGTTCATAGAGAATGCAGCCCAGCGAGAAGATGTCGGCGCGACCATCGACGTTCTTGGCGTCACGGATTTGCTCGGGTGCCATATATGCAGGGGTACCCATCGCGACCCCGGAACGGGTCTGGCCCATGCCCCCGCCCGAATCGTCGGCGAGGGCCTTGGCGAGGCCGAAGTCTGCGACCTTGGGGATGGTGATGCCACCCCCTACATAGAGCATGACATTCGCGGGCTTGAGGTCCCGATGCACGACGCCAAGGGAGTGCGCATGCCCCACACCGGCCACGATGCCTCGGAACAGCTTTTCGGCCTCCTCGAGGGACAGCTTGCGCTCTTCGAGCACCGTGTCCAGGGACGAACCGGCGATGTACTCCATGACCAAACCTGGAGCGCCGTCAATGTCCAGAATGTCAGTGACTGCGACGATGTTGGGGTGGGCCAGCGTTGCCTGAACCCGCCCCTCTTGCACCAACCGCTCGCGAATCGAGTTGCTGCTCATGGTCAGCAACTTGAGGGCATGCCAGCTCCCAAGGCGCTTATGCTTCACCTTGTAGACGACCGCCATGCCACCCTGGCCGAGGACTGAATCCACGACGTAGCGGTCGATTTCCTGGCCCGGTTCGAGTGCCATACGCTCCTGTACGGCTGACACACTACCAGTATTTGATTGGTCTACCGCAAAAGGAAGACGGGCTGGATGGCACCCCCGAGACGATTCGAACGTCCGACCCACCGCTTAGGAGGCGGTTGCTCTATCCAGCTGAGCTACGGGGGCTGAACCAGCCACCGGACCAGTAACTCCTGGTGATGGGCAGGGGCTCGAAAGTCGGGATCGCGCTTTACAGGAACCAGACAACGGACTATTAGCCCCGCGTAAACAGGTTTTGCCCCTCTGGGCTGTTGTTTGCTCTGCTATTGTGAGGATCTGATGCGCACTTTTTCTGCTTTTGCCCTGCTCGTTCTGCCGCTCTCCGCCGTCGCCGGCACAGACGCCTCCGCAGACGATGTCACCTTCGAAGCACACAGCAAGCTCTTCCGCGGCACGCAAGTGTCCGAGTACTTTCCTGAAGACAGCCCGCTGGCCATCCGCTTCACCGCGGACATGGACACCGAAGTCAACGTGAACATGATCGGCCAGTCGCAGGTTGCATGGCCCGAAGGCGAGCTGCAGAACACCTGGACCGACATCAAGCGTGGCGGCGCAGTCACCCTGCTCACCGACGCCGAGCTCAAGGCTGACGTCGCCGTTGACCTGTGGGGCTTCAACTTCAACTACGCCATCTGGTCCATGGACTTCGAGTGGACCGGCACCGAGACGTTCAACGCGCTTCTGCTGCCCGACAACGACATCAACGAAGTCAGCGTCACCATCGAAAAGACCGAATACAACGTGCTGCAAGAAGAGTATGAAGTCGACTACGGCGTCTTCCTGCGCCTCTCCGGCGATGTGGCCCCGCGCAACACCGCGACCATCACCGGTACCAAGATTCGCAGCAACCGCCGCAACATCGAAAGCATCGACGACATCGCCGACATCGACGCCCCGGACGAAAATGATGGCGTGTTGGACATGGAGTCCATGTGGTACGGCAACAGCAGTGCTTCCTTTGCACTCGATGTCACGCCGACCATCTCGCTGTGCCATGACTGGTTCGGCTGCTACGACGTGCCCTACACCTACAACTGGCACATCGCTGATGACGAACGCATCATCAAGAGCCAGAACGCCGAATACGACCTCTTCATCCCGGCCGTCGACTTCGGCGGCAACGACCTCGACTTCGGGGACGTGGTTGTCGGTGAGTCCTCCACCCTTGAGCTGACGGTCGGCGCCATGTCTTCCGCGACACTCACGGGCCTCGCGCAGGTCGACGACCCCGCGTTTGTCATCGAAGGCGCGGACATCTTCGCCGACGCTGGCAGCGACCACGTCATTCGCATCACCTTCACCCCCGATGCGGTGGGTGACTTTGACGGCTTGGTCAGCATCGACACCAACGATCCCGCGAGCGATGCACACCACGTCACCCTCGCCGGCGCCGGCTACGAGCTCGACGTCAACGGCGACCCCGTCGATGACGGCAACGGCGATGATCGCGAGACCGCCGACGACTTCGGCGGTGGCTGCGGCTGCAGCAGCAGTTCATCCACCGGCGGCGCTCCCTTCGGCGCCCTGTTTCTCGGACTGCTCGGCCTCACCTACCGGCGCCGCCAGTAAACAGGGACCGAACCAAAAAAGAGGGCGGCTCATACGGGCCGCCCTTTTTTGTTCCTTGCGTGAACGTCCTCTACGTAGACGTGCCGATGAAACCAACGACCACGAACATCAGCGCATAGACCACCAGCAGTCCAACATTGATGCTGGCCATTCCCGCCGGGATGTTGGATGAGATGGAGGCTTCCTCACGGTAGACCTGCCCGGTCACCATGCGAGACATGATGACGGCGATGGGGCCCAGCACCAACAGTCCACAGCCAGGCACGAACCACGCGAGCATAGACAGCGCCCAGGCGCCCTTTGCCAATCCAGAAGCAGCTTCGGCCTCGGCGTCGCGCACCATTCCGATCACAATCCAGAGATTGTAGAGCCACACCACAGAGGCAAAGCAAGCGATGCCGGTGCCGCCAATGCCGAGGAACATGAAGTTCGGCCCCGAGGCTACGACTACGGTCTCATCCATGCGGACTCTCTCTCCTGGTTGCCGGCGGATGATACCGACGGGAGATCGAGGACACAACCACCCTGCCCTCGCACGGCGCACCAAGTGCGAAGAAGACTTCGCACCCGACACGATCTGGTGACATCGTTTGTAAGCGTCAGACTGGGACCCTGCAAAAACTGACCGGTCGGTATTTTTGGCCCACGCCTCCCCTCAATGGAGCACGCCATAATCCGCCTTTGCCGGGACTATGTCAGTTCTGACTACCGAGTATCTTTTCATAGATATGCGCATACCCAAACAAACTGACCAGTCAGTCGAAAACGAAGCGTCACGATCGGTCAGAAACCGCCTCCCGTGGGGTTGCGCGACGGATCCCCAAGTCCTATACAGGGTGCGAACGATTCCCTACAGTCGAGGACACACTTCATGGCCAAGTACACAACCGTCGCAGAAGCCATTGCCCGAGTCGGCATCGACCACCCCGAACAGGACTACGTGTTCCAGAACATGCAGGGCGAAGAGACGTCCTACCCGTTCCCCGACGTCGAGAAGGCCACCGCAAAGCGCGCCGCTGCCTTGCAAGAGCTCGGCCTCCAGAAGGGCGACCGCGTCGGCCTCATCGTGATTGAGCCCGAAGACTTCGTTCTCACCTTCCTGGCCGCCGTTCGCATCGGCGTTCTGCCCGTGCCGTTGTACCCGCCGATGAGCTTCGGCAGCCTCGATGCCTATGTCGAGCGCACTGCCAAAGTGCTGGACACATCCGAGTCCTCCATCCTGATCGCGAGCACCAAGCTTGAGAACGTGCTGTGGGGCCTCGTTGACCGGGTTCCGAGCTTGCGCAAGCTGGTTCGCGTCGAAGGCCTCAAGGAGTCCAACCGAACACCGAACTTCCCGGAGATCACCCCGGAAGACACCTGCTTCCTGCAGTACACCAGCGGTTCGACCAGCGATCCCAAGGGCGTCATCGTCACCCACGCCAACCTTATCGAGAACTGCCACCAGATCATCGTCAATCGCTTGAAGATGACCCCCGAAGCCAGCAAAGGCGTCTCATGGTTGCCGCTCTACCACGACATGGGCCTCATCGGCTTCGTGCTGGCACCCCTGGTCAACGGCATCCCCGTGGTGTTCATCCCGACCATGCGCTTCATTAAGCGGCCTTCGGTCTGGCTCGACACCATCCACCGCCACCGTGGAACCCAGACCTTTGCCCCGAACTTCGCCTATGCGCTGGCCACCCGCCGCGTCCGCAAAGCCGACCTCGAGCGCTGGGACCTGTCCTGCCTCAAGTCCTGTGGCTGTGGCGCCGAGCCCATCCAGCCCGAGACCGTTCGCGCCTTCACCGACCTGTTCTCCGAGAAGTGCGACATGCCTCGCACGGCTGTCCTGCCCGCATACGGCATGGCCGAGGCCACACTCGCCATCGCGTTCAAGCCGCTCGACGAAGAGATGAAGACGAACATCGTCGACGCCGCCACCTACGAAGGTGATGGCAAGGTTGTTGAGCCCGTCGAGGGCCAGCCCTACCTCGAGCACGTCTCCTGCGGCCCGGCATTTGATGGACACGAAGTCGTCGCGATGGACGACGAGGGCAACATCCTGCCCGAGGGAACCGAAGGCGAGCTGTGCTTGCGCGGTCCGTCCAACACCAAGGGCTACTACAAGAACCCCGAAGCAACCGCTGCCACACATCGCAACGGCTGGCTTCACACCGGCGACCTCGGCTACATGCTGGACGGCGAGGTGTACATCACCGGCCGCCTCAAGGACCTCATCATCCTCAACGGCCGCAACATCCACCCGCAGAGCATTGAGTGGGTCGCTGCCGAGGTCAAGCACGTGCGCAAGGGCAATGTGGTGGCGTTCAGCCGTCCCGGCCAGCGCAGCGAAGAATTGGTCCTGGCCTGCGAGACGCGCCTGGACGACACGGCCGAGCTCGAAGCGGCTGTGCGTCAGCTAGTTCAGAAAGAGCTGTCCCTGGCGATCGACCACTTGGTCTTCATCAAGCCAGGCTCACTGCCCAAGACTTCTTCCGGAAAGCTGCAGCGTCGCAAGACCCGTCAGCTGTACCTTAATGGCGACCTGCTCGGCCGCGGCTCACGCCAAGCCGGTGCAACCGCCGACAAACTTACCCTCGCGAAGCACGTCGCGGCCTCCATCTGGAGCCGTGCCAAGGCCACTGCGCTTCTGCGCTAGACCGACCCTCTTCGCACCCACGAGAGATTCATCATGAATGACACCGAAATCCTGGCCCTGATCCGCGACGCCCTCAAGGATGTCGCCCCCAACCGCGCGTCAGAATGGGACACGGTCGCCTTGGACAAGAGCATCGAGCAGCTGTCCCTGGACTCCATCGCCACAATGGAGATGGTGGGCTTTCTCGAAGACAAGACCGAAGCCACCTTCCCCGACGAAGAACTCGCCAAGGTCAACAGCCTCGGCGACCTCGCCAGCCTTGTCCGGGCCGGCCGCGTCTCAGCCTGATCACACACTGATCACACATCGGGGGTCTGCATGACCGCCATCGCAATTGTTGGCATGGGCTGTCGTTTCGCCCATGCCCCCGATCTCCAGTCGTACTGGAAACTCACCCTCGAAGGCAGAGACGCGTTTACGTCTCCGCCACCGGACCGCTGGGACGAGTCCGTCTTCCACGACACGTCCAGGCGTGCGACGGACAAGAGCTACGCCCCGACCGGCGCGTTCATCAAGGACATTCGCAGTTTTCCTGCAATGGCCTTTGGACTGCCTCCGCGTCGGGTCGAGGTCATGGATCCGCAGCAGCGCTTTGCGCTCGAAGTCTGCAGACAGGCGATCGAAGACTCGGGCTACCACCCGAGCGACATGCCGTACCGCACCGGCGTCTTCATTGGCGTCACGGCCACCGAATACCGCACGCTGATGGCGTCGCGCATGCTGGCCCAGATGATGGCAGCAGGCAACCTTGGCTCTCCCCCACCTCAGATGAGCGCCATTGTCGAAGCCGTCGAGAATGTCGTGCCCTCGCGCCCATTTTCGGCCCCGGGCGCACTCGCAAACATGACCGCAGCGACCGTTGCGCAAGAGCTAGATCTGCACGGTCCGGCCTACACCACCGACGCCGCATGCGCATCGGCCATGGTGGCCCTACACGACGCGGTGGCCCACCTTCGCGCCGGAACTATCGATGCCGCATTGGCCGGTGGCGCATACATTTGCATCACTCCCGAGCACCACATCGCGTTCTCTCGCATTGGGGCCATGAGTGCCCAAGGCAAGTGCCTGCCCTTCGACGCACGCGCCGACGGATTTGTGCAAGGCGACGGTGCAGGTATCGTTCTGCTCAAGCGAATGGACGACGCGATCCGCGATGGCGACCGCATTTACGCCGCGGTCAACGGCGTTGCGATGAACAATGACGGTCGAGGAGACGGGCCCATGGCGCCGGTCTCTGAGGGCCAGGCCGAAGCGGTGCGCGCCGCGTGGCGCGACGCTGGTATCGATCGATCCAAAGTCGGCTATGTCGAGGCTCATGGCACCGGAACAACCGTCGGCGACGGTGTTGAGTTCTCCGGATTGCAGCGGGCCTTTGGTGACGAGGTCGTCGAAGCATGGCTCGGTTCTTCCAAGGCCAACGTCGGGCACACGATGTCCGCTGCGGCGATTGCGGGCATCATCCGAGCGGCACTGGCGATCTACCACCGTCAGATCCCGCCGATGGCGAACTTCGAGTCGGCCCGCGAAGAACTACAGATCCAGAACACAAACTGGAAGGTCCCCACCCAGCCCGTGCCCTGGAGCTCAAACGACCGGGTAGCAGGCGTCAGTTCCTTCGGATTTGGCGGCACCAATGGCCACGCCGTCTTGTCCGGTGTGGAGTACACAGAAGACCAGACAGAACAAGCTGAACTCCTCTTGATTTCAGCCCCCGACGAGGCATCCGTGCGTGCCCTCGCCGGAGCCATCGGTCAGGCTGTGCAAGACGACGCCTCATTGACCCCCAGCGGCGTAGCGGCGGCCCTCAGCGTGCGCGCTGACCAGCCCAGCCGATTGGCGGTGGTGGTCTCGAGCCGACAGGACTTGATCGAGACGTTGAGCGCCGTGGCGAACGGTGAACGCCCCAAGGGGAGTCACCTGGGTGTGGCCGACGACGAAGCGCCCAAGGTCGCGTTCATGTACCCGGGCCAGGGTTCTCAGCGAACCGGCATGTTGGCGGCGGTGCGGGACCGATTCCCCGTCGTCGCACAGACGCTCGCGGCTCTCGAAGGGGAGCTCAGCGCTGACCTGCCCGTTCCCCTGACCCACCTCATCTACCCACAGCTGCGCGCTGAGCCCGTCGATGAACAGACCGCCACCGACCAGCTGACCGACACCGCGAATTGCCAGCCCGCATTGCTGGCGTGCGGCATCGCTCTGACTGCACTGCTCAACAAGGTCGGAGTGCAACCCGTCGCCGTGGTCGGACACTCGCTCGGTGAGTTCACGGCAGCGGCGGCAGGCGGCGTATTGACCGCAGCGGAGGCGGCTCGATTCGTGGCCGCACGCGGCCGCTCCATGGCAGCGCTCGAGGGAGATCACGGCGCGATGGCGGCCATCATGGCCGATCGTCCTACTGCCGAGGGCTTCCTCGTCGACGGGGCGGTCATCGCCAACGTCAATCATCCGCGCCAGCTCGTCGTCTCCGGGTCGACCGACGCCATCGCCAAGGTGGTCGGGAACGCAAAGGCAGCAGGCGTCAAGGCCATTCCCTTGGCCGTTTCGCACGGATTCCACAGCCCAGTGCTTGCAGGTCTCGACAGCAAGGTGCTGATCGAGAATATCGACTTCCAGCCCCCCACGATGACCGTGGCGTCTGCCATCGCCAACAGGCCATACGCCGATGCCGACGATGCCAGAGCCGTCTTCGAGCGGCATGCCATCTCGCCGGTGCTCTTCACCGACGCACTAGCCCAGTGTCGAGATGCGGGTGCGGACCTGTTCCTCCAAGTCGGTGCCGGAGGGCCACTCGCGGCCTTCGCACGCGGCTCACTCGAACGCGACCACAAGGGAATCCTGTCACTGGCGAGCACCGACGACGCAGACGGCGGACGCTCCTTGCTCGAGACGCTCGGCCGCTTGTGGATTGCCGGGGTGCCTGTCGACGTGCGCGCCGTTGTCCAGCCGGGATTGACCGCTAGCATTCCCCCCGCGGTGTACGAGCGTCAGGCGTATTGGGCTGTCAAAGCCGAAGCGCAGCTGCCCCTCAACATGAAGGGCTACACGCCGCGAGAGCGCAAGGCCCCCGAACCCGTCGTGAGCACGCAGCCCGCCGAGGTGGCGGCCGCCAAGCCAGATGTCGACGAAGTCACCGAGAAGGTCATCGCCGTCGTGGCGAAGGTCAGCGCCTATCCGCGCAATGCACTCAAGACGTCCATGACGCTGATTGACGACCTCGGGTTCGACTCGCTCATGGTGAACGACCTGGCTTCGGGCCTCGCCGATGCCTTCCCTGGAATGGGGGGCATTCCCCAGGAACTGTTCATCAATCGCCCGACGGTGCACGACCTCATTGATTTCGCGCGCACCTCCGGAACGGCGGGCCCAACCGCCATCCGCGACGACGAGCCCCTGCAGTCCTACGCGCCAGTCTGGCTCGAGGCGGAGCGGGCTTCCGGTCGCGCATCGGCAGACGGCAAGCGGGCCCTGGTGGTCAACGCCGACGATGTGGCCGCGTCCCTGGAAGCCATGGGCGTTGCAGTCACACGTCTATCTGCTGAAGCCGCCGCAAAGGCCGAGCCAGCTGACGTCATCGTGTGGAGTGGCCCGAAAGACCTTCCGTCCGTGTCCAGCGTACTCGCCGGGGAAGTTGCCTGGCCAGATCTCGCCGGCAACCTCATCGCCGCTCTCGACCGGCAAGCTCTGCTCAAGTCGACACCCGACCTCATCGTGGTGCGTTCCGAGAGCGACCCGTGGTCCGCAGCCCTCGGCGGTGTGGCCAGAGCCGTGGCCCGCGAGTGGCCAGACGCCACCAGCAAGCACATCGTGCTCGCAGACACCGACGCCTCCGCCGTAGTGGATGAATGGCTATCGAGCGACCGCACCATTGACGTGCGCCTCGGCACCAAGCGGCAGGTTCTTGGCTTCGAAACACAAGAAATCGCCACCGCAGCCCCGAACGCTGACGACACGGTGCTCATCACCGGAGGCACGCGCGGGATTGGCGCCAAGCTGGGCGAACGGCTGTTTGACGCCGGCGCCACCGTCCTCTTGATGGGGCGCGGCGATCCGTCAGAGTCCGCTGCATCCCTGATTGCTCGCAGTGAAGGCCGCGTCGAGCACCTGCGTGCCGACGTCACAGACCGCGCCGCTGTCGCTAGCACCATCGCCGGCCGTGCGGTGACCGCCCTCATCCACAGTGCGGGCGTGCTCGCAGACGGAGAGCTGGGCAAGACCTCCGCCGAAGCTAGCGCCACTGCGCGTCGAGTCAAGGTCGAGGGGTGGCTAAACGCCATCGCTGCGTGCGGAGCGACCCTGCGCACAGCCATCGGAATCGGGTCCTGGGCGGGACGCTTCGGCAACCGTCACCAGAGCCACTATGCCGCGGCGAACGCACTCTTGGCAGAGCTCGCCAGCCACACACCTACCCTGCGCGCCGTCGTCCCAGAGTTCGGACCGTGGATCGACAGCGACATGGTGCGGACCATCCCGGCCCCCATCATGGCGACCATGCGCACCGAGGGCGTCGCCTTCGTCGCCGATGAGCCCGGCTTGGACGCCATCACCAACCTGCTCAGCTCGGGCACTGGCGCTCTGGTGCAGGGCCGTGATCTGCCACACACCACGCGGCACGTTCAGCTGACGGACCGGATCTCCACCGATACCCATCCCTACCTGCTCGATCACGCAATCGAGGGCACGCCTGTGCTGCCGCTGGTGGCGGCGGCGGACATGTTGGCCCACGCTGCGGGGGTTCCCGCCCCGTTCGAGATGCTGGACTTGCGCCTATTCGCGCCAGTCACGGTCACCGAGCCCGTTGACATCACATTGATCGCCAATGGCGAGAAGGTCGAGCTGCGCATCGGCGAGCGCAAGACCCTTGCCTATCGCGCGCGCATCCGGCCCCTGACCGCCGGCGTCTCAGCCCCCGAACCCGCCGACACGGGCAAGGCATGCGCCCTGACCGTCAAGGAATTCTACGACGACATCACGTTCCATGGCCCCAGCTTGCAGGGCATCCGCGCCTTCGAAGACGAGGGCGACACCTTCATCCGCGGCCGCATTCACGGCGGCCAGCCGGTGGACTGGATCCCAGCCACACAACGTCAGCGGTGGGTCATCGATCCTCTGGCGATGGACAGCGCGTTCCAGCTCTCAGGCGCCGTGGCCTGGACTCGTCTTGGTCGTGCAGGCACCCCCCTCAGCATCAAGCGCTTTGCGCTGCTCGCGCCCTGGCCGACCAGCGACATGCAGGCCGAAGTGAGCTTTGAGGCCCTCGACGACAGCAGCGACCGGTTCGTTGGCACCATCGCCATCCGCGACGCAGATGGGGTGCTCATCGCGATTGCTGAAGAGACCGCTGCCGAGATGCGCAAGGTCGACAGCGGCGACGACGACGCAGAACCCTTCGTGATCAAGCCAGAGTGGACCGACGTCAGCCAATGGGCGGAAGCGCGCGAAATCGCCATGCGGCTCGAGGGCGCCAAGCTGATGGGAGTGCGCAATCCGTACTTCACGGTGCACGATGGCACGGCCAAGAACGTCACATCGGTCGAGGGCAAGGAGCTTGTGAACTACAGCTCCTACAACTACCTCGGTCTGTCTGGCGACCCCCGCGTCAGCACCGCGGTCAAGAACGCCGTCGATATCTACGGAACCTCCGTGTCGGCCTCCCGCGTCGCCTCCGGAGAGCGGGCCTTCCATGGCGAGCTCGAGAAGCTGCTCGCGAAGTGCCAGGGCACCCAAGATGCCCTCGTCTTTACTGCTGGCCACGCGACGAACGTCACCACCATCGGCCACGTGATGAATCCCGAGGACCTCATCTTGCACGATGAGCTCATCCACGACTCTGCTCTGCAGGGCATCAAGCTCGCAGGTGCCAGTCGCCGTGCCTTCAAGCACGACGATCCCGCTGACCTCGAGCGACAGCTCAAGGACCTACGTCCGCACTACCAGAAGTGCCTGATCATCGTCGAGGGCGCCTACTCCATGGACGGAGACGTCTGTGACCTGCCCTCGTACATCGCCATCAAGAAAAAGTACGGATGCCTGCTGATGGTCGACGAGGCCCACAGCTTCGGCATCGTCGGGTCCACGGGACAAGGCCTGCGCGAGCATTTCGACATCGACGGAATGGAAGTCGATCTGTGGATGGGCACCCTGTCAAAGAGTCTGGCCAGCTGCGGCGGATGGATTGCGGCGAGCACGCCGATGATCCAATTCCTCAAGTACACGGCACCTGGCTTTGTCTACTCGGCCGGCATCACCCCAGCGAACGGCGTTGCAGGATTGATGTCCCTAAAGCTGATGCTCGAGGAGCCCTGGCGCGTCCAGAAACTGCAATCCAACAGTCTGTTCTTTCACGACGCCCTGCACGAGCACGGCCTCGACACGGGTCCTGCCCGCGGCGAATCGGCAGTCGTTCCAGTCGTCACTGGAAACTCCATGCACGCCCTGATGCTCTCACAGCGACTTGTGGACCAAGGCATCAACGTCCAGCCCATCGTGTACCCAGCGGTCTCCGACGATGCGGCACGACTGCGCTTCTTCCTGTCTTCAACGCACACCGAAGAGCAGCTGTCATGGACGGCCCAACGAGTGGCAGAAACCCTCGCCGAGGTCCAGACGGAATTCCCGGCGCTCTGAATCCCAGAAATCCACACAAGATCCCGACAAATCCGGGTCGATCGACGTTGACAGTGGTGCCTCTCTGGGGCATCTTGTGGGACCATTGTGGTACCCAGGGGGTCCGGAAATGTCCGCCCAGCGCGCATTCATACTCGTTGCAGCAATCGCCCTTAGCGGCTGTCGGCAGGAGTACACGTGGGGCTCGATCGAGCCAACACCGCCAATCGAGAACGATCACGGTCAGTGGCTATCAGCCGATGCAGCCCCTGGTGGCTCCATCGGGTTTGCCTTTTATGACCGGACACGAACCGCACTAGGCTTTGCCATTGCGCGACCCATGGGCGATGCCCTGTCGTGGACAACTGAGCAGGTCGATGGCTACCCGGACAACCAGGGTCTCGATCCCGGAATCCGCGGCGAGTTCTGCTCGATGAAGATCACTCCTGCCGGTCAGGTGTGGATCTCGTACTACGACCGCAACAACGGAGCGCTTCGCGTTTCGCATCGACCGAGCGGATCGGGCTGGGGCGAACCCGAGCTGGTCGACCCCGGTAGCGGAATGGTCCCGAACACCGGCATGTTCACGTCGCTCGCCTTGGACGAAGCGAGCAATCCGGTCATCGCGTACCACGACGAGAACAAGGGAACGCTGCAGGTCGCACATCACGACGGCACCGCCTGGACTGTCGAGACGGCACACACCGGCGAGGCCTTTAGTGGGGTCGACGAGGCGGGAGAGCCCCTTGAACTCGAGGCAGACGTCGGCGAATTCGCCAACCTCTACATCGATGGAAACACTGAATACATCGCGTTCTATGACCGGGCACACGGCGACCTTCACCTGCTCGAGGGCTTCGCCGGCAGCTACACGCACACCGTCGTGTCGACCGAGGGTGACGTCGGACAGTGGCCGAACATCTGGACCGACGGAAGCACCTTGCTCATCGCCGCACATGACGTCGGCAATCAAGACTTGGTGCTGTTCACTCGGACCGGAGGCGGCAGCTTCACCAAGCAGATCGTCGACTCGGGCGAATACCGTGGCGCAGACAGCGACGTATTCATGAAGGACGGGCAAGCCGCGGTCGTGTACTTCGACGGACACGAGAACAACATGATGCTGGCCACGACCGACGGTTCGGCCTGGACCCTCGAGACTCTCGCTGGCGATGACGGAGCCCTCGGGTTCTTCAACGAGAGCGTGATGGTCAACGACGCCATCTGGGTCGCCAGCTACGACTACACAAATCGCCAGATCTGGGCAAAGCAGCTGGAGTAGGGCCTCATGCTCACTGCACTGCTAGCCGCGCTCACCACTGCGTCGGCAGGCACGGTGCTCGTGGATTTCCTCGACATCGGGCAGGGTGATTCCATTGTGATTCGCGGCGGCGGAAAGACCGTGTTGATCGACGCCGGCGATCGCGGCTCGGACACGGTCCGCCAGCTCAAACAGCTGCAAGTCGAGCGGCTCGACCTCGTGGTCGCCACCCATCCCCATGCAGATCACATCGGGCGCATGCAGGACGTTCTGCAGACGTTCGAAGTTGGCTTGTACATCGACAATGGCATGACGCATACCACTGCCACCTATGAAGCCGTGATGACAGCGCTCGAGGCAAATGGCGCCAATTACGCCACAGCAGTGGCTGGACGGCGCATCAACATGGGCGACGAAGCCATTCTCACTGTATTGAATCCCGGTGAGACGCTGCTGACGGGTACCCGTTCCGACCTAAACAGCAACTCAGTGGTCGTGCGGTTGGACCATGACGACATGAGCTTCCTGTTCACCGGCGACGCCGAGGAACCCACCGAATATCGCCTGATGAGTCGGGGCATGAAGCCCGTGACGGTCCTCAAAGTGGCCCATCATGGAAGCAGCCACAGCACCTCACCCAGCTTTGTCACGGCGACTGCAGCGAAGTACGCCGTGATCTCAGTAGGCGCCGACAACCGCTACAAACACCCGTCTGACGCTACGATTGGCCGACTGACCGACAATGGTGCCGTCGTGTACCGCACAGACCTCTCTGGCAATGTACGGGTGTATTCAGACGGCAAGAG